>SHVR01000023.1 GCA_009694185.1 Alphaproteobacteria bacterium
CAAGCTCAAGGCCATCCTGCGAAAAGCCGCCGCCAGAACCGTCCCAGACCTCTGGGACGCTATTGCCAGCGCCCTCGACGCCTTTACGCCCCTTGAGTGCCAAAACTATTTCGCCGCCACAGGCTATGACTGCGATTAAGATGAATCCGTACTAGCCCTTCGAGAAACTTGGCGCTGCGACGGCTGATGTCAGGTTGGAGCATCGCCGCCGAGGCGCTTCAGAAGCGCGGCCGACGCCGCCGTGCCGATCGTGCCCTCCTGCTCCGCCTCGCGGGCGCGGATCGCGAGAAGCGCGTCGGCCGCTTCCTCGAGGCGGGCGTAATCGGCCGCCGAAACAATGACGGCGATGGGGCGGCCCTTGCGGGTGATCGTGACCGGCGCGCGCTGGGCATCGTCGATGACGCGGCCGAACTGGTTCTGCGCTTCAGTGGAAGGGGCGGTCGACATGGCAGCACTCCCAGCGGTACCGATAGCTAAACTAGATATGTTAGCTATTTTAGGGACCCAGTAGGCCAAATTCAACTCCGCTGCCCTGGCTCGGAAATCAGGCTAACCTCCCGGCGGACTTTACGCCGTGGTGCTGCTGGTGGTCACGCCGCAGACCGTGTTCGGCGTGCTGGTCTCGGCCCAGGCGCTCATCGTCTGCCTGTTTGGCGGTGTAGGCACCCTGTGGGGGCCGGTGATCGGTGCCTCGATCCTGGTGCCGCTCGCCGAGGTGCTGCACGGCGAACTCGGCGACATCGTCCCCGGCATCCAGGGCGTGGTGTATGGCCTGGCGATTATCGTCATCATTCTCTCGGCGCCGGAGGGCATTTTCTGGCGCCAGCGCGACCGCTTCAAGGCCGGGCGTCCGGCGCGGGCGGGCGTTGCCATGGCGCCCGGCGTGGCGGCGGCGCCCGCCATGACCCCCGCCATGACTCAGGTGGCGGCGGTTGCCCGGCCGCCCGGCGATCGCCCGCCACTGTTGGAGATCGGCGGCGTGTCGCGCTCGTTCGGTGGCTTGCGCGCCGTCGACAATGTGTCGATCACGGTCGAGGCGGGCAGTATCCACGGCATCATCGGGCCGACCGGCGCCGGCAAGAGCACCTTGTTTCGGGCCATCTCGGGTACGGTCACGCCCGTCGCCGAGGCGCTGGAAAGCCGCGATCTCGGCTATGTGCTGGAAACCGGGCGGGTCGTCATGCGGGGGGCGCATGACGTGCTTATGGCGGACGAGCGGGTAAAGAAAGCGTATCTTGGGCTGTAATGGGGCCGCTCCAACGGCCTTTATGGAGGAGGAAAAGCCATGTCGCGGGCTATGATCGGGCGCCGCCAATGGATCGGCGCCGCATTGACCATCGCGGTCGCGGGTTTGGTCCCGGCCGCTGTCGAGGCCCAGCCGAAGGACGTCAAGGTGGCGATGATCGCGCCCTTGTCGGGACCCTGGGCGCGCCAGGGCCAGCTCATGCAGATGGGCGCCGAAATGGCGATCGAGGAGATCAATGCCAAGGGCGGCATCGCGGGGCTCGGCGGCGCCAAGCTGAAACTCATCCTGGCCGACGCGGGCGACAGTACCGAGAAGGCCAAGAACGCCGCCCAGCGCATAATGGCGCAGGAACCGGACCTGGTTGGCGGCACGGGCTCGTGGCTCAGCTCCTTCACCCTCGCCGTGACCGAAGTCACGGAGCGCGCCGGGGCGCCGCTGGTCATTGCCCAGTGGCAGAAGGGCCAGCCCGTGACGGTTAATCCGCCGGAACAGGCGGTCGCGATGGCGATCTGGCCGAAGCGCTAGGGGACCGGGCGGACCATGTCGGTGGTGCCGGACTTTGCCGGCCGGGTGGCGCTGGTTACCGGCGCCTCCAGGGGTATCGGCAAGGCGATCGCGTTGGCGCTGGCGGAGGTCGGCGCCGACGTGGCCGTCAATTTCCGCGAGCGGGCCGGGGAGGGCGAGGCGGTCGTGCGGGCCATCCACGCCCTCGGCCGCCGCGCCATGATGGTCAAGGCCGACGTGTCGCGGTCGAGCGAGGTGGCGAGCATGCTGCACGTTATCGAGACCGGCCTCGGGCCCATCGACATTCTGGTCAACAATGCCGGCGTGTCCCGGCCGCTTGGTCTCGACGAGATGGACGAGGCCGCGTTCGATGCTACCATCGCCGTCAATCTGAAGTCCGCTTTTCTCTGTACCCAGGCCGTCTATCCCGGCATGCGCCTGCGCCGCTGGGGCCGCATCGTCAACATCAGCTCGGGTGCCGCGCGCGGCGCCGGCGCGGTCGGCGCCCATTACAACGCGTCCAAGGCCGGCATGGAGGGGCTCGCCCGGGGCTATGCCGCCCGGCTGGTCAAGGACGGGATCACCGTCAATTCGGTGGCGCCCTCCTTGATCGAAACCGAGATGACCGCCAACCATAGGCTCGGCAACGCGTCCAGAATCCCGGTCGGACGCTTCGACAACGTGGACGAGGTGGCGCTCGCGGTGGTCATGGTTTGCGGCAATGCCTACATGACCGGCCAAACCGTGCAGGTGAATGGCGGCCTCAACTTCATTTGAGGGGTTGGGCGCGGCGGATGGCGACGATCAGGCCGTCGAGGGCCGAGAGATAGCGCGAGCGGTCGCCTTTGCCGAAGGCGGGAACGCCGCCGCCCGGGATCATCCCGGCCTCCCGGAGGTCATGCATGAGGTCGCGGGTGGCGCGGAGATTGCCCACGGTTCGTTCGTCCAGCACGCGGCCCGTCGGCTGAATCGCCCGCCCGCCCGCCTTTACCACTCGCGCGGCCAGGGGAATGTCGTTGGTGACACAAATGTCACCGATGCCCGCTCGCCCGGCGATCCAGTCATCGGCGGCATCGAGCCCCTCGGCCACCAGGACGATTTCGACACCGGGCTGATCGGGCACGCGCACGAATCCGTGGGTGACGACGAAGACCCTGAGGCCGTGGCGCAAGGCCACCCGGTAGGTCTCGTTCTTCACCGGGCAGGCGTCGCCGTCGATATAGATGTCCAGAATAATCGTCTCCCAATGTCTTGGGCGATGGAACGGTTGGGCGATGGGACGGTTGCACTGCCGGCCGCTCTCGTTGATATTAATTCCCGCCAAGCAGATTATCGCGGGAGAACCGGCCATGGGTTACACGATTGAATTATTTGCCTCCGAATGTCGCCGCCTGCTGTCGGCCGAGCCCGGCCCGGCCGGCCGGGAGAAGGTCTGCGCCGTGGTGCAAGACGTGCTGAAGGACAAGGTCTTCGTCGCCGAGCATCTCCGGGACGACGTGCCGGAACGCAAGATTCTCCACGAGGATCCGGAATTGGGCTTCTGCATCCTGGCGCATGTCCATCATGGCGCCAAGACCAGCCCGCCCCATGATCACGGCCCCACTTGGGCCATTTACGGCCAGGCGGCCGGCGAGACCATGATGAGCGACTTCGAGGAGCTGTCGCCCGCGAGCGAGGCGGCACCGGGCAAGGTTCGCCGCGTGCGCGACTATAAGCTCACGCCCGGCATGGCCCATGTCTACAATGAGGGCCAGTTGCACGCACCGCGCCGCGACGGCCCGACGCGCCTGATCCGCATCGAGGGCAGCAATGTCGAACGGATCAAGCGCCTGAAATACGAACTGGCCTGAGACGGCGGATGGACATCACGGCGACCGCCACACCCGAGGATGTGGGACTTTCTTCGGCCCGCCTCGCTCGGGTCAACCGCTGGATGGAGGCGCTGGTCGCGAGCGGCAAGCTCGCGGGCCTCGTCACCGTCGTTGCCCGGCACGGCCGGCTCGTCCATGCCGAGTGCCGGGGCAAGATGGACCTGGCGGCCGACAAGGCCATGCGGCCCGACACCCTGTTTCGCATCTATTCGATGACCAAGCCGCTGACCAGCGCCGCCATCATGATGCTCTACGAGGAAGGGCGCTTCCAGATCGACGACCCGATCACGCGCTTCCTGCCCGCGTTCCGCGACATGCGGGTCTATACCGGCGGCATGCGCCAGGCCTATCAGAGCGAGCCGGCGGCGCGCGACATCACGTTCAAGGACCTGCTGACCCACACCTCGGGCCTCACCTACGGCTTCATGGAATCGACGCCGGTCGATGGCATGTACCGGGCGAACAATCTCGACTTCTCCAATGCCGAGTTACCCTTGGCCGAGATGATGGAGCGGCTGGCCGCGCTGCCGCTGCTTTGCCAGCCGGGCGCGGAATGGAACTATAGCGTCTCGACCGACGTGCTGGGCGCGCTCGTGGAAGTCATATCTGGCATGCCCTTCGACCGGTTCCTCCAGGAGCGCATCATCGGGCCGCTGGGGATGACCGATACGGGCTTCCATGTGGCCGAGGGCCAAGGCCATCGCCTGGCCGCCAACTATATGGTGGGCGAGGGCGGCAAGCTGGCAGTGATCGACGATCCGAAGACGAGCCGCTACCTCAAGCCGCGCACGCTCTTTTCGGGGGGCGGCGGGCTGGTCTCGAGCGCCCGGGACTATCTCCGCTTCGCCGACATGCTGCGCCTGAAGGGCGAGGTTGATGGCGTGCGCCTTCTCGGCCGCAAGACCGTCGAATATATGACCCGCAACCATCTCCCCGGCGACATGGCCGACATGGGCCAGCCGCGCTTCAGCGAGTCGTCTTATGCCGGCGTCGGCTTCGGCTTGGGATTCTCGGTCACGCTCGACCCGGCCAAGGCCGGGGTCATTGGCTCCCCCGGCGAATATGCCTGGGGCGGGGCGGCCAGCACCGCCTTCTGGGTGGACCCGGTCGAGGACATGATCGTCATCCTGCTGACCCAGCTCACGCCCTCCTCGACCTACCCGATCCGGCGCGAACTTCGGGTGCTGACCTACCAGGCGATCATCGGGTGAAAGACCTGTTCGACCTCTCCGGCAAGGTCGCCCTGGTAACGGGCGGCAGCCGGGGGCTCGGGCGTCAGATAGTCAAGGCCTTCGCCGAACAAGGCGCCGACATCGTCGTGACCTCCCGCAAGATCGAGAATTGCCGCGCGGTCGCGGGCGAAGTCGAAGCCATGGGCCGGCGGGCACTCGCCTATGGGTGCAACGTCGCGCGCTGGGCGGAGCTGACGGGGCTGGTGGACGCGGCTTATGCCGCTTTCGGGCGGATCGATATATTGGTTAACAATGCCGGCAGTTCGCCCTTGGCGCCCTCTTCGCTCGAGACCAGCGAGGATCTGTTCGACAAGATCGTCGCGCTCAATTTCAAGGGGCCGTTCCGCCTGATGGCGCTGGTGGGCTCGCGCATGGCGGCGGGGGCGGGGGGTGCCATCATCAATATTAGCAGCGCCGCCGCCTTGCGGCCGCGCCCCGAGATCGCGCCCTATGCCGGCGCCAAGGCGGGGCTCAATGCCATCACCACGGCGTTCGCCTTCGAATATGGCCCCAAGGTGCGTGTGAACGGCATCTCGCCCGGCCGCTTTCTCACCGACATTTCCCATGCCTGGTCCGATGAGGCCCGCGAGAATAGCGCGGTGGCGCTTCGCCGCGCCGGCCGGCCGGAAGAGATCGTGACCGCCGCCCTGTATCTCGCGAGCGGCCATTCCGGTTTCACCACCGGCTCGGTCATCAGCGTCGACGGCGGCTTGCCTTGAGGCGCGTTTCCGGCCGGACCGGTGTGCCGGCCCGACCGGATCGACATTCCTAGTCGCGTTCGGCGAACACCTGCTTGGCGATCTGCGCCGCGGTCATGGCCGCCGGCCAGCCGGCATAGAAGGCCAGATGGGTGATGATCTCGGAGATCTCGTCCTTGGTCACGCCATTGTCGAGGGCGCGATTGAGATGACCGGGAAGCTGGCGCTCGCGGCCGAGCGCGATCAGGGTAGCGACGACGATCAGGCTGCGGTCGCGCTTCTTCAGATTGGGACGTTCCCAGACGTCGCCGAACAGCACTTTCTCGGAAAGGTCGATGAGCTTGGGAACGGTGTCGCGCACGGCGTCGCGCGATGCGGTTGCGGATGGCTTGGCCATGTTTCCTCCGGTGTGGGTGAGGGCCTGTTGCCCACCGCAATTTGGCCCGCTGGGCGGTTGCATGCAACCCGGGTGTCAAAGTGGCTGCCGTCTGGCCCCGGATCGGCTAGGGTTCGGGCAACGAGACATCCAAACGGGGGATACGCCATGGCAAGCATCATGGGCAGCGGCGCCTATCAATATGAGTTTGTCGAGGGCTGGGGAAAGCTCCCCGACGGCTGGCTCTATGGCGAGGTGGCGGCGGTCGGCGTCGACAGCAAGGATAATGTCTATGTCTTCAATCGCGGCGCCCATCCGATGATCGTCTTCGACCGGGAGGGCAATTTCCTGCGCTCCTGGGGCGAGGGCATTTTTCATCGCGCCCACGGCATCCATGTGGGTCCCGACGACACGCTCTATTGCACCGACGATGGCGACCATACGGTTCGCCTCTTCACCACCATGGGCAAGCTGCGCCTCGAAATTGGCGTGCCGGAGAAGCCGGCCGGCTATATGAGCGGCCAGCCCTTCAATCGTTGCACCCACACGGCACTCTCGCCCGAGGGCGACATCTATGTGAGCGACGGCTACGGCAATAGCTGCGTGCATAAATATTCGCCCGACGGCAAGCGCCTGTTCACCTGGGGCGGGCCGGGCACCGGTCCTGGCGAGTTCAACATCGTCCATAACATCGTCACCGACGATGCGGGCTACGTCTATGTGGCCGACCGGGAGAACCACCGCGTTCAGGTGTTCGACGGCAAGGGGCGCTATGAAGGCCAGTGGGGCAATATGCACCGGCCGTGCGGCCTCTGCATGACCAAGGGCAAGGATCCCGTCTGTTTCATCGGCGAGCTTGGGCCCGCCATGCGTGTCAACATGGAGATGCCCAATATTGGCCCGCGCATCAGTATCGTGAGCCAAAAGGGCGAACTCATCTCGCGCATCGGCGACCGC
This sequence comes from Alphaproteobacteria bacterium, assembly GCA_009694185.1. Lineage (GTDB taxonomy): Bacteria > Pseudomonadota > Alphaproteobacteria > SHVR01 > SHVR01 > SHVR01. The sequence goes on from SHVR01000023.1 coordinate 6,885, forward strand.
GCCAACGCCACGAACCTGAGCAAGTTCATAGCACCGCACGGGGTCGCGATCGACTCAAGGGGCGACATTTATCTGGGCGAAGTCTCGCGCACCAATTTGACCGGCATCGGCCAGCCGCCACCGCCCGGCACCGACCCGCCCTGCTTCAGCAAGCTCCGCAAGGTGGCCGGAACAGGCGGCGGCGCGGGGGCCATCCGGTTCTAGAGTACGGCTCAGGGTGCGGGCGGCGGGCGATCCCGGTTCGGCTCGATATAGCCCTGTTGCTCGAGATGGGGGTAGATGCCGCCACTCAACATCAGGTCGAGCAGCATCTTCGGGATCGGTAGTGCCTTGAGGGTGACCCCGCTCGCGCGGTTCAGAACCGTCATGTCCTCAAGCGAGACCTCGGCCGTTTGGCCCTCCTCGAAGGCAGCTCTGACACCCGGGACCTCCAGGGCGATCAGGCCGAAGTTGACGGCGTTGCGGAAAAAGAGACCATTGATCGAGTCCGCGAGCACGGCGCCCACACCCACATTGCGCAGCGAGCGCGCGGCCGGGCGGCTCGACCCCATGCCGTAATTGAGGCCGCCGACGATGATGTCGCCGGGCCGCACCTCGTCCACCCAGCCCGGCCGGTTGGCCCGGAATACCACCCGCTTCTGCTCCTCCTCGCTCGCGAACAGCATGTCGCCGGGCAGCATCAGGTCGGTGTTGATATGGTCGCCGAAGGTCCAAACCTTGGCCCGAATCATGGCGCTCCTCCTCAAGCAATCTCGTCGGCATGGATCAGATGGCCGGCAATGGCCGACGCCGCCACCGTGGCAGGTGAGGCCATGAAGATCCTGGCGCTCGGATCGCCCATGCGGCCCTTGAAGTTGCGCGTGCTCGCCGTGACGCAGGTCTCGTTCGGGCCGAGGACGCCCATATGGCCGCCGAAGCAGGCACCGCAGGTGGCGGGGGTGACGACGGCGCCCGCCTCCATCAGGGTCTGGATATAGCCCGCCTTGAGCGCGGCGATGAAGGTCGCTTGTGTGCCGGGTGTGACGAGAAAGCGGACACCGGGTGCCACTCGCTTGCCGTTCACGACCCGGGCCGCCTCGGCCAAATCGTCGAGCGTGCCGTTGGCGCAGGAACCGATGAAGGCCTGGTCGATCTTCACCTTCCCCACCTGGCCGACCGGCACCGAGTTCTGGATCACCGAGTCCGGGAGTGCGACCAGCACTTCCAGCTTGTCGAGGTCAACCCGGCGCCGGTCCGCATAGCTGGCGTCGGCGTCGGGATACTGCTCTTCGAACGGTGCGCTGTTCCGCTCGCGCACATAGTCGAGCAGGATCTGGTCCGGCTCAAAGGTCGCGAACTCGGCGCTGAGCTCGGCGCCCATGGTCGCGAGCGTGCGCCGCGCGTTGATGGAGAGGGTGGCGAGCGCCGGGCCGCCGAACTCCACATTCTGGTTGGTGTGATGGCCGTAGGTGCCGGCCAGATAAAGGAACACGTCCTTTGCCGAGACGCCCGGCTTGAGCTTGCCGTGGAAATCGTAGCGGACCGTTGGTGCCACCTTGAACCAAGTCTTGCCGGTGGTGATGGCCCCCAGCATGTCAGGCGACCCCACCCCCCGCGCGGCGCAGTTGAAGGCGCCCGAGGCACAGGTGTGCGAGTCCGCGCAGATGAGCACGCCACCGGGGAGCGCATAGGCGCGGTCGGCGATAACGGCATGGCCGATGCCCTGGTCGGGGCCCACATCGTGGAAGCGCTTGATGCCGAATTTCTTCACGAACGCGCGGCCATAGGCCTGGCCTTCGGCGCTGAGCTTGTCGGGCGCGGGCACCATGTGATCGTAGATCACCACGATCTTCTCGGGATCCTGGAGCTTCAGGATCCGGCGCCGGCTATTGGGATGAAATGTGGAGTCGAGCATCACCGCCACGTCGACATTTACGACGGCGAGATCGCCCGGCGCCACCCGCTTCTGGCCGCTCGCGCGCGCGAAGATCTTCTCGACGATGGTCATTCCCACGGTGCGATCCTCCCTTTTGCCGTCTCGTTGTTTGGACCAGCCTAGGCCTGCAACACGGGCTTTTCAAGAAAGGCGCGGATCAGGCCGCGTCGAGGAACGGCAGCGCGTGCGAAAGGAAGAGTTCGGGCGTCTGCACCGCCATGAAATAGCCGCTCGCGATGTTGAGATAGCGGGCACCCGGAATGGTGTCAGCGATGTCCGCCAGCATGACATCGAGGGGAAGCGTGCCGCGCACACGCTCCGAGATGCCGGCACCGCGCAAGTCGAAGCGCAGCACGCGCTTTGCGGCGGCGAAGGCGGCGAGTGTGGGATCCCAGCTCTCCAAACTGCCGCCGAGTTCATGGATGAGCACCAGCGGGGTCTTGGGGCCTTTGCCCGTCGACTCGTAACGGAGGCTGACGCCATTAACTTCGATCCACTGCATGGGCATGGTTGCTATCCGGGTCAGCGGCCGCGAATGGTGGGCTGGCGCCGCTCGCGCCAGGCGGCATGAGCCTCGGCCTTGTCCTCGGTCAACTCCAGCGCCATGAAGCGATAGGCGTCGACCAGGGAGGCATCCTTCAGGTTCGGGATGTCGAGGCCGCGATTGAGGCTTTCCTTGGCGATGCGCGCGGCGAGCGGCGGCAGCGCCGCGATATGCTCGGCGACATCCATGGCCGCATCCATCAGCTTCGCATGCGGTACCAACCACTGGGCGAGACCGATGCGATAGGCTTCCTCGGCCTGCAAGGGAAAGCCCATGGCGAGGCGCATGGCCTGGCCCTTGCCGATCCAGCGCTGGAGGCGTACCGAGCCGCCGAAGGCGGGCGTGATGCCGAGTGCGACTTGCGGCATGCGCCACTCGGCGCGTTCGGAGGCGACGATCAGATCGCAGCAATAAGTCACGATGCAGCCGATGCCGATGGCATAGCCATTGACCGCCGCCACCACCGGCTTGGCGAAGTCGGTCAGCACATTGAATGCGTGGTCCTTCCACTTCGGCAGGTGCTCGATGAAATCGGCGGCCGACGCGATGGTGTGGGTGTTGGGGTCCTTGAGGTCGGCCCCGGCCGAGAAGGCGCGCCCCGCCTCGTCGCCCGTCAGGATGGCGACGCGGATGTCGCGATCATCCTCCATGCGGGCGAAATGCTCGGCGAGGCCGGTGTAGAATTCCTGGCACCAGGCGTTGCGCGCCTCCGGACGGCTCAGCGTGACCAGGCCCACATGGCCGCGTTTCTCATAGAGTACGGGCATTTCTCACTCCCCTCAAACGGTGCCTTCGACCATCACTTCGATCAGCACCGGCACCGATCCCGCGAGCGCCGCCTGGAAGGCCCGCTCGAAGGCGGCCCCGGTCTCGACGCGCTCCGCCGCCATGCCGAAGGCGCGCGCCAGGCCGGCGCCGTCGATGGGCGGGTCCTTGAAGTCCATGCCGATGAACTTCTCGTTGCCGTGAAAGAGCTTCAGGCGCTGCTTGATGATGCGGTAGCCGCCATTGTTGCAGAGCACGAAGACGATCGGGAGCTTGTTGTTGGCGGCACTCCAGAGCGCCTGGATGCTGTACATGGCGCTGCCGTCGCCGATGATGGCAACCACCCGCCGGGTGGGCTGGGCGAGCTGAACGCCCACCGCCGCCGCGATGCCCCAGCCGATGCCGCCGCTCACATTGCCGAAATAGGTGTAGCGGTCCCGATAGGGGAGATAGGTGTTGAGGCTGCCGGCGGTGGTCACGCCCTCGTCGACCACGATGGCCGTCTCCGGCAAGAGGTCGCAAAGCCGCAGCATCAGCCAGTCGGGGTTGATGGGCGTCAGGGCCGCCTTGGTCGCCGCCTTCGCGGCACGAGCCTGGCGCTGGGTCGACCAGTTCTTGTCCGCGAGGCTGGCGGTCGCGGCCTCGGCGCGGGCGCGCCGCTCGGGCCCACCGAGTTCGGCAATGAGCGGCGTCAATGCCAGGAGCGTTTCCTTGACGTCGGCCCGGATCGCCAGCTCGGCCGGATAGTTCTTTCCCATCTCCCAGTCGCGGAGCCCGATCTGGATCACCTTCATATGGGTTGGCATGGCGTCGGTCTCGCTATAGACCGACATCTGCAACACGTTCGAGCCGACGCAGATCAGGGTGTCGAACGGTGTCAGGAGTTCGCGCACCTGTTTCTGGCTGCGCGATAGCTGGCCGAGAAAGAGCGGGTGTTCCGAGGGGAAATGGGCGCCCGTCACCACGGTCTGCTGATAGGCGGGGGCACCCAGCGCTTCGGCGAAGCGGGCGATCTCGGCGAAGGCATCGCTGGTCACGATCTCATGGCCCGCCAGGATGACCGGCTTCTCGGCCGCGAGAAGCCGGTCGGCGAGCCGGGCGAGGGCCGCATCGGACGGCCTGGTGGCGGTGTCCACATGGGTCGCCCGGCCGAGATCGAGGGCGGCGAAACTGTTCAGGATGTCGCCCGGCAGCGAGATGAACACCGGCCCGGTCGGCGCCGTGGTGGCGATCTTGGCGGCCCGGTGCATGATGCGCGGCAAATCGGCGAGCTGGGTCACTTCGGTCGCCCATTTGGTGACGGGTGCGGCGATCGGCACCAGTGGCGCGTAGAGCAGCGGCTCCATCAGGCCATGGCCCTGTTCCTGCTGGCCGGCGGTGACGATGAGCGGCGTGCCCGAGACAAAGGCGGTGTAGAGGGTTCCGATGGCATTGCCGAGGCCGGGTGCCACATGGACGTTGCACGCCACCAGCTCACCCGAGGCGCGCGCGTAGCCGTCGGCCATGGCGACCACGATGGATTCCTGCAAGCCCATGACATAGCCCATCTCCGGATATTCCGTGAGCGCGTGCATGATCGGCAATTCGGTGGTGCCCGGATTGCCGAACATCTGGCGCACGCCGACACCCTTCAAGAGTTCGATGAAGGCGTTGCGGCCACTGATCCGGTTGGAGGTTGCGGTATCGGGCATGGCGTGCTCCCCTTTCGCGGGCGGCGGGAATTGGTCGGTCGGCCGAGTATCGGTAGGAACCGGCCCGGGCCGCAAGAGGGGCTGGACGACATGAGGGGGTTTGCGGGTGGACTATGACTACATCATCGTCGGCGCCGGGTCGGCGGGCTGCGTGCTCGCCAATCGCCTGAGTGCCGATGCGCGCCATCGGGTGCTGCTGCTCGAAGCCGGTCCCGAGGACCGCAATCCCTGGATCCATGTGCCGATCGGCTATGGCAAGAACGTCAACAATCCGGCCGTGAATTGGTGCTTCCAGAGCGAGCCCGAGCCGTATTGCAATAACGAGCGCCATTTTCTGCCGCGCGGCCGGGTGCTGGGCGGGTCCAGCTCGATCAACGGCATGGTCTATGTGCGCGGCCAAGTGCACGATTTCGACATGTGGGCGCAACTCGGCTGCCGCGGCTGGTCCTATGACGATGTGCTGCCCTATTTCAGGCGCTCGGAAAATAACAGCCGGGGTGGCGACGACATTCACGGCTCGGGTGGGCCGCTCGATGTATCGGACGTGCGCGACCACTATGAGCTCTGCGATGCCATGATTAAGGCGGGCGGAGAAGTCGGCATTCCCCGCAATGACGACATCAACGGCCGGGTGCAGGAAGGCATCGGCTATCACCAGGCGACAATCCGCAATGGCTGGCGTTGCAGCACGGCGGTTGCCTTTCTCAAACCCGCGCGTTCGCGCGCCAATCTCCATGTCGAGACCAATGCGCTCGGGAGTCGCGTTCTCTTTGCGGGCAAGCGGGCGACGGGTGTGGCCTATACGGTCAAGGGTGCCTCGCGCCAGGCGGGCGCCGGCCGGGCCGTCATCCTCTCGGGTGGCGCCTATAGTTCGCCGCAGCTCCTCGAACTCTCGGGCGTCGGCCAGCCGGAGCGCCTGAACAGGCTGGGGGTTCCGGTGGTGCATGCGTTGCCGGGTGTCGGCGAGAACATGCAAGACCATCAGGTCCTGCGCATGCGCTGGCGCATCACCCAGCGGGTCACGCTGAACGAGCGGGTGCGTGGCCTGCCGGCGCTCGTTGAGGGCATCCGCTATGCCCTCAATCGCACGGGCGTATTGAGCCTTCCCACACTGCCGATGAGCGCCTTTGTGCGCACCCGGCCCGAGCTCGCGTCGCCCGATGTTCAGTTCCAAATCTTTCCGGGCTCCTATCAGGCCGTCGAGGATCGCAAACTCGACCGCGAGCCGGGCATCACCATCGGCGTCACCTTGTTGCGGGTGGAGAGCCGTGGCCATGTGCATGCCCGCTCGGCCGACCCGGCCGCACCCCCCGCCATCTTCACCAATCTGCTCTCGACCGAGGGCGATCGGCAAACCGCCCTGCTCGCCATGCGACTGTGCCGCCGCATGGTGGAAGCGCCTGCCATGGACGCTTATCGCGGCATGGAATTGACGCCCGGCAAGGCCATAGAGAGCGATACCGAATTCCTGGACGCGGCGCGCGGCATGGTCCATTCCAACTGGCATCCGGCGGGAAGCTGCAAGATGGGCGTCGATGCCATGGCCGTGGTCGATCCCGAATTGCGCGTCCTGGGGCTCGAGGGACTGCGGGTGATCGACGCCTCGATCATGCCGAACGTGATTTGCGGCAACACCAACGCGGCCACCATCATGATCGCCGAAAAAGGTGCCGACTTGATCCTGGCGGCCGCCCGCGCGGCTTGAACCAATAAAGGAGGAAAACACCATGCCCGCGAAGATCGCCCTGGTGACACCGTTTCCCTCGGTCGGCCAAGTGGCCCGCGACATGCTGCCGGCCGGCTATGAGCTGATCGAGACCGATGCCCGCAAGCCCGAGTTTCTCGCCTCGATCAAGGCGGCCGACTATTTTATTGGCGCACCCCCGGTGCAGCTTGGCGAGGCGTTCTTCAAGGCGGCACCCGGCCTCAAGCTGGTGCAGCTCATCAGCGCCGGCTATGACCGCTGGGACCTGGACGCGGCGAGGGCCGCGGGCGTGCCTATCGCCAATAATGGCGGTTCCAATTCCGTCGCGGTCGCCGAGCACGCGCTGATGCTGATGCTGGCCACCATGCGGAAAATGGTCGTCCAGCATCGCAACGTCATCTCGGGGCGCTGGCGCGGCCCCGATGCCGCCTCGTTCGTTACCTATGAACTCGAAGGCCGTACGCTCGGCATCATCGGCCTCGGGACCATCGGCAAGAAAGTGGCACGACGAGCGTTGGCGTTCGGCATGGCGGTGCAATATTACGACATCGTGCGCCTGACCGAGGATCAAGAGGACGCGCTCGGCGTGCGTTTCAAGCTGCGCCAAGAAATCTTGGCGACCTCGGATATCGTCACTCTCCATGTGCCCTTGACGCCGGCCAGCCGCGACATGATCGGCGAGGCGGAACTCGCCCTGATGAAGCCCTCGGCCATCCTGATCAACACGGCGCGCGGGCCGCTGGTGCAGGAGGCCGCGCTGCATCGCGCGCTCAGCAATGGCACCATCGCCGGCGCCGGTCTCGACGTCCTGGTGGAGGAGCCGCCGCCCCAGAACCACGCCTTCTTCTCGCTCGAGAACGTCATCCTGACGCCGCATCTGGCGGGTCCCACCTATGACAATTGGTTCAAGGCGTTCCGCAACGCCTATGACAATGTGGAGCGCGTCCGGCGTGGCGACGCGCCGCTCTGGGTGGTGGCGGAACTGCGCTCCCTGATCAAGCCGAAGGACTGAGGCGGCCTACCAGCATTTGTCGCCGCGGGTGTTGACGTAGAGGGCATAGAGGGACTGGCTCGCCGCCATGAACAGCCGGTTGCGCTTGACGCCGCCAAAACAGAGGTTGGCGCAGCGCTCCGGCAAGTGGATGTGGCCGATGGGTGTCGCGTCGGGCGCGAAAATTCGCACGCCATTGTGGCCCTTGCCCATGCCCCAGCCGGCCCAGAGATTGCCGTCCACATCGCAGCGGAAGCCATCCGGGGCGCCATCGGCGCCGGCGTCGATGAAGAGGCGGCCATTGGCGAGCCTGGTGCCGCCGTCGGTCACGTCGAAGACGTGGATCTTGCGGTTGGGCGTGGCGCCCGATTCCACCACATAGAGCCGGCTCTCGTCGGGCGAGAAAGCGAGCCCGTTCGGCCGATTGACGGCGCCGGTCGCCACATTGGCCTGGCCGGTCGTGGGGTCGAGCCGGTAGACGTTGGTGGGTAGCTCCTGCTGGTCCACATGGCCCTCATAGTCGGCGAGGATGCCGAAGGGCGGGTCGGTGAACCAGATGCTGTCGTCGGACTTCACCACGATGTCGTTGGGCGAGTTGAGGCGCTTGCCCTCGAAGCGGTCCATCAGCACGGTGATCGACCCGTCATATTCGGTGCGGATAATCCGGCGCGTATCATGCTCGCAAGCAACGAGCCGGCCCTGGCGGTCGCGGGTGTGGCCGTTGGCATTGTTGGCGGGTTTACGGAAGACGCTGACGACGCCGGTCTCCTCCTCCCATTTCAGGATGCGATTGTTTGGGATGTCGCTCCATAGCAGATATCGCCCGTCGCCGAACCAGACCGGCCCCTCAGACCAGCGGCAGCCATGGTAGAGCCGTTCGACCGCCGCCAGCGTGACGCGGTATTTGGCAAAACGCGGGTCGAGGATCTCAACCGCCGGATCGGGATAGGTTTCGCTCGGTGTCCACATGGTGCCCTCCGTTTCATTGCCCTCTTGTGCCATGAACCCTAGCCAATGCTAGGCTCCGAGGCGATGGGTTTGCAGACGGGGGATACTCATGAAGGTCGCCAAGATCGAGACGCTGCATTGTGATGCCGGCTGGCGGAACTACAACTTCCTCAAGCTCACCACCGCCGACGGGGTGGTGGGCTGGAGCGAGTTCGACGAGGGTTTCGGCTCGCCCGGCGTGACCACGGTGATCGAGCGCCTGGCGCCCCGCGTCATCGGCCAGTCGGCGGCCGACCATGAGCGCGTCTATGCCGAACTCTATGCCGCGACCCGGCCGGCCGCGGGCGGCGTGGTGGGCGAGGGCTTGGGTGCGATCGAGAACGCGCTCCTCGACGCCAAGGCGCGCACGCTCGGCGTGCCCTGTCACACGCTGCTTGGCGGCAAGCAGCGCGACCGGGTGCGCATCTACTGGTCGCACTGTGCCACCTGGCGCATCAATCACCCGCAATATTATCCGCCGGCGATCACCGATCTTGCCGGCGTCAAGGCCATGGGCGCCGAAGTGCGCGAGAAGGGCTTCGGCGCCGCCAAGACCAACATCCTCATCCACGACCAGGGGCCGTCCAAGGGCTGGCGGCCGGGCTTCGGCGTGCCGTTCCAGCCCGACCTCAATGTCGACCGCCATGTGCTGCGTAACCTTCGCGCCCATCTGGAAGCCTTCCGCGAGGGTGCGGGACCCGATATCGACCTGCTGCTCGACCTCAACTTCAACGCCAAGACCGAGGGCTATCTGAAAATCCTCCGGGCCATCGCCGACATGGACATGTTCTGGATCGAGATCGACACTTATAACGCCGAGGCGCTTGGCTATATCCGCGACCACAGCCCGCACCCGATCAGCTCCTGCGAGACGCTCATTGGCATCCGCGAGTTCCTGCCCTTCTTCAAGGCCCAAGCCATGGATGTGGCGATCATCGACGCGGTCTGGAATGGCGTCTGGCAATCCATGAAGATCGCGGCCCTTGCCGAGGCTTATGAGGTCAACGTGGCGCCGCATAATTTCTACGGCCATCTCTGCTCCATGATGAACGTGCATTTCGCGGCGGCGGTACCGAATTTGCGCATCATGGAAATCGACATCGACCGGCTCGCCTGGGATCATGAGTTGTTCACCCATGTGCCGGAGATCGAGGACGGCCACATCGTCGTGCCGGATCGCCCGGGCTGGGGCACCGAGCCCAACGAGGCGGCGATCCGCGCCCATCCGCCCAAGGGCGGTCAGGGCGGTCTCGTCGCCGGCGCGCCCAAGCGCGGGTGAGGAAGCCATGACCATCACCCTCTATGAGCCGTTCCGCGCGGTCTTCTATACGGCTTTCTATGCCGCCCACGCCCTCGATGCCTACAAGGCCGAGGGCCTCGACGTGCGCCTCACCCAGCCGGCCGACCCGGCGGGTGCGGCGCCCGGCATCCTGGCGGGCGAAGCGGACGTGATCTGGAGCGGCCCCATGCGCCTCCTCCAGCATCATGACCGGGACCCCGGTTGCCAGCTCGTCGGCTTCTGCGAGGTAGTGACCCGCGACCCGTTCGTACTCCTCGGTCGCGAGCCCAGGCCCCAGTTCCGGTTCACCGACCTCGCGGGGCTGCGCTTCGGCACGGTCTCGGAAGTGCCCACACCCTGGATGTGCGTGCAGGAGGATATTCGTCGCGCCGGGCTCGATCCCGCCGCCCTCGACCGGGTGGCGGGCGAGACCATGGCCGCCAATTCCGAAGCACTCCGGGTGGGCCGCCTCGACGTGATCCAGGTGTTCGAACCCTATGTCGAGCAATTGGTGGCGAGCGGCGCCGGCCATATCTGGTACGCGGCCGCCACACGCGGCCACACGTCCTATACAACCCTGATCACCACCCAGGAGAAGCTTCGCCGCGACCCGGACACCGCCTTGAAGATGACCCGCGCCTTGGCCAAGACCCTGACATGGCTGCATGGGCACGGCGCCCATGAGGTGGCGGCGCTGGTCGCCAGCTATTTCCCCGATTTGCCGCGGGCGACGCTCACCGGCGCCATCGCCCGCTACAAGGCGCTCGGTGTGTGGGGCCGCGACCCGCTGTTGTCGGAAGTGGGCTTCGTTCGCCTCAAGCTCGGCCTCTTGTCGGGCGGCTTCATCGCCCGCGACGTGCCCTATGCCGCTTGTGTCGATCCGAGCTTCGCCCGGCGGGTCATTGCCGAAGGTGCCGGATGAAGGCGGTTGTTTGCGAGGCGTTTGGCGGCCCCGAGGTGCTGGCGGTGAGAGAGTTGCCGGACCCGCCGCCGCCAGGACCCGGTGAGGTGCGGGTCCGTATCCTGGCGCGCGGCGTGCAGTATGTGGACGTGCTGATGCTGGCCGGCAAATACCAGTTCCGGCCCGAGCCACCCTTCATTCCGGGCGGCGAGGCGGCGGGCGAGATCATGGATGTGGGTCCCGGTGTCACCCGCTTCAAGCCAGGCGACCGGGTGATGAGCCGCCATTCGCCGGGTGCCTTCGCCACCATGGGCCTCGCCAAGGAGGCGCATTGCGATTTGCTGCCGGCGGGCTTCGACCTGGCCGAGGGCGCCGTGTTCCGCTCGGCCTATCACACCGCCTATCACGCGCTTCTCCAGAAGGGCCGGCTGAAGGCGGGCGAGTGGGTGCTGATCCATGGTGCCGCCGGTGGCATCGGCCTTGCCGCCATCGAGATGGCAAAGCTGCATGGCTCCCGTGTGATCGCCACGGCCAGCACCGAGGAAAAACGCCGGGCCTGCCTGGCGGCGGGCGCCGATCACGCCATCAACTATCGAGCGGGCTTTCGCGACGCCGTCAAGGCGCTGACCGGGGGCAAGGGTGTCGACATCGTCTACGACCCGATCGGCGCCGAGGTGTTCGATGAGTCCATGCGCTGTCTCAATTGGGGGGCGCGGCTCTTGATCCTCGGCTTTCTCGGCGGCGAGCCGGCGCGGGCGCGCACCAATCATCTGCTGATCAAGGGGGCCGAGGCGATCGGCGTTCGTGTCGGCGGCTTGAACGAGTTTGAGCCGGAACTCGCCGCCGCCAATATGCGGGCCCTGCTGGTGCTCGCGGCGGAAGGCAAGCTCAGGCCGCGCATCTCCCATCGCCTGCCCTTGGAACGGGCGGCCGAGGCGATCCAGGCGGTCATCGACCGCAAGGTGATCGGCAAGGCCGTGCTGCTGGGATAGACGAACATTGAATGAAGTCCCGGTCGCTTTGCGTGGCGTCGATGGCCGGCTACGGCTTGCCGTCGCCGGCGATGGCGCGAGCACGCGCCTCGCCGATACCGACCTCATCATCGAGGTGGAGCAGGACCGCACCATCTATGTCATCGACGTGTCGGCCGGCGACAAGATCCCGCGCAAGGGCGGGCCGGGCATCACCCGCTCCGATCTCCTGGTCATCAACAAGATCGATCTGGCAACCCATATGGGCGCCGATCTTGGCGTCATGGATCGGGACGCAAGGCGCATGCGCGGCGAACGGCCATTCGTCTTCACCAATCTCAAGATCGGCGACGGCGTCGAGCGGATCGTTCGTGCTATCGTCGCGAGCGGCGGGTTGGTCGCAAAGCCGGTGGCGTTGACGCCGGTTTGACGAAACCGCGGGGGAGGTGGGTCCGATGAGCAAGACCACGCTGATCAAGGGTGCCGATTGGGCCATCGTCTGGGACGCGGGCGCCAAGCGCCACGCCTATCGACGCGGCGCCGACGTTGCGTTTGCCGGCGACCGAGTGACCTTTGTCGGCGAGGGCTACGAGGGTGCGGCCGACGTGACCCTCGACGGAAGCGGCCTCATGGTCATGCCGGGGCTCGTCAACCTGCATATCCATTCATCCAACCAGATGGCCTATAAGGGCGTGCGCGAAGACCATGGCACGCCCGACCATCAGATGACCGGGCTCTATGAGCGCATGCAGGCCTTCGTCATTTCGGCCGCCGGCAAGAAGGCGGCGACCGAGCTTGCCTATATCGAACTCCTCCAGGGTGGTGTGACCACGGTCATGGACCTGACCGGCGATTATCCGGGCTGGATCGAGACCGTGGCGGCGAGCGGCATGCGCGCCTATCTGGCGCCGCAATTCGCCTCGGCGGGCTGGTACATGGACAATCCCCAGGAAGTGAAATTCGCCTGGGACGAGGGCGCCGGCCGCCAGCAATTCGAGGCGGCGCTCGCCCTCTCGGACGAGATCGAGCGCCATGCGAGCGGTCGGCTCTCGCCGGTGATCTTCCCCGCCCAGATTGACACCGTGAGCGAGGAACTGTTCCGCGACGCCATCGCGGTTGCCAAGCGAACCGGCCGGTTGATGACCACCCATATTGCACAAAGTGTGGTCGAGTTCCGCGAAATGATCCGCCGCACGGGCATGTCGCCAGTCCAGTGGGCGGAGAAAATCGGCCTGCTCGGACCGCGCACCGTGTTGGGCCATGCGATGTTCGTCGACGAGCATCCCGCGATCCGCTGGCACACGCGCCGCGACATCGCCATCCTGGCCGAGACCGGTGCGACCGTCGCCCATTGCCCGATGCCCTTCGCCCTCTATGGCGAGACGCTCAACCATTTCGGCGGCTATGTGGCGCGCGGCGTCAATCTCGGCATGGGCACCGACATGGCGCCCCACAATCTTCTGGAGGAGATGCGCCTCGCCCTGCTGCTCGGCCGGGTCGCCTCGCACGATGTCTATAGCGTGCAGGCGCGCACCCTCCTCGACGCCGCGACGATCGCGGGCTCGAGGGCCTTGGGCCGCGACGATCTCGGCCGTCTGGCGCCCGGCGCCAAGGCCGATCTGGTGCTGGTCGATCTCAAGCATCCGGGCATGGTGCCGGCGCGCGACCCGCTCCGGAACCTCATTCACACGGCGGCCGATCGCGCCGTCAGGGATGTCTATGTGGATGGTTCATGCGTTGTCAAAAGCGGCCGCGCCACCGGCCTCGACGGCCGCGAGGCGGCCGGTATCCTGGAGCAGGAACAGGCGCGCATGCTGGCCGACGCCCGCCTACACGACTATCGCCACCGGCACGGCGACGAGATTTCGCCCTTGAGTTTGCCGATGCTTTAGCAGGCTATTTAAGAACCTCTTTTTGTCGTTGCGAGGAGGCCGGAAGGCCGACGTGGCAATCCAGAAATCGCTTGTCGGTCAAGGCCAGTATTTGGAGCAGGGCCAGGGTCGCTTGTGTTTGTTCGTCGCTGGGGATGCCCTGGAGCACTGTCTTGACCTCCATCGCGTTCAATCCTCGACCGCGGCCCGGCGCCGTGCCCCCTCCTCGGCCAGGTCGCGGAGCGGCACGGTGATGTCGGCCGAGACATGGTGGGTGACCTTGGCTGCCATGTCCTGTCCCGTCTGGAGGATGGTGCTGCCATAGGCGCCGACCGTCGGGATGTCGGCTTCCGCTATGGGGGCCATGCGCTGTTTTCGGGCCAGCGCCCGCTCGACATAGGGCGCCAGCATCGCGGCCTTCTGCTTCTCGCGGTCGGCTTGCTTCGCCTTGAAGTCGGGCAGCACCCGCTTCGAAAAGAGCTCGAGCGCCTCGCAAATATGCTCGTGCTTGTTCTTGCCGCCCTGTTGAATGAAGATCACCTGGTCGACGCCCGCCGCCTCGAACTGGCCCAGATGAGCGCGCAGTTGGTCGGGCGTGCCGATGCCGCTGCCTTGGCCGACCTCGGGCAGTTCGCTCCGCGCCTGCTCGAAGCGATCCCAGATGTTGGTGCGGCCCGGCCGATGTTGGCCGAACACATAATAATGGCCGAGGGAATAGCCGAAGAATTTGAAGCCGTCGCCGCCGCGCCGCTTCGCCTCTTCGGCATCGTCATGGCAGGAGAAGCCGGTGACCATGGCGATGTTGGCGTTGACGGTATGGCCGATGGGCACGCACTCGTCGGACTTGATGATGGCGTAATATTCACTCGCCCATTTGGCCGCGTCGGCGGGATCGACGAAGGCGAAGGTGAGTGCCCCAATGCCGCATCGCGCCGCCATATGGATGGTTTCGCGCCGCGAGCAGGCGACCCAGATCGGCGGGTGCGGCTTCTGCCTTGGCTTCGGCACCACATTGCGCGGCGGCATCGAGAAATACTCGCCCTTGAAGCCCGGATAGGGGTTCATGGCCATCATGTTGGCGGTCTGCTCGACGCCCTCGCGCCACATGCTCTTCTTGGCGTTGGGGTCGAGGCCGAAGCCTTCCAACTCGACGCGGGACGCACTCTCGCCGGTGCCCCAATCGACCCGGCCGTTAGAAATGAGATCGAGGGTGGCGATCCGCTCCGCCACTCGGGCGGGGTGGTTGTAACCCGGCGGCATCAGCACCACGCCATGGCCGAGGCGGATATGCTTGGTGTTGCGCGCGCAAGCGGCGAGGAACACTTCGGGCGCCGAGGAATGGGCGTATTCCTCGAGGAAGTGATGCTCCACCTCCCACACATAGTCGTAGCCGAGCTTGTCGGCGAGCTCGACCTCGGTAATCGCATTCTGGAGCAGCCGATACTCGGAATCCTCGTCCCAGGGGCGCGGCAGTTGATGCTCATAGAAAATGCCGAGTTTCATGGGGCGATCCTCTCATCGGGCGTCGGGAGCCTTGGCGAGCGAGCCCTGCCAGCTATCCACATAGCCGGTCTGCTCGACGCCGGCAGGCAAGTCTGCCACATCCAGCCCGTCGCGGGTGTCCAGCATGACCGCATATTCGTCGGTCGTCTGGCGCTTAGCCGTCAGCATGCCGTCGAGTGCCTTGGGGTGGGGACCGTGGGTAAATCCCGCCGGATGAAACGTCACCATGCCGGGGTGGATGTTGTCGCGGCTGAAGAAATCTCCGGCGTGGTAGAAAATGACTTCGTCATAGTCGTCATTGTTATGAAAGAACGGCACCTTGAGTGCCTCGGGGTCGGTCTCGATGGGGCGCGGCGCGAAGGTGCAGACGACGAACCGGTCGGCGACGAAGGTGGTGTGGGCCGAGGGCGGCAGGTGGTAACGATGACTGGTCAGCGGCCTGATGTCGGCGACATTCAGGCGAACGACCGAAAGATCGCCATGCCAGCCCACGGCATCGAGGGGGTTGAAGGGATAGGTCACGGTGCTGATGGCGCCGCGTCTGCGGATGCGCACCTGCCAGGGGCCCGCACCCTGTTGCGCCAGGAACGCATCGTCGATGGCGGGCGTATCCAGCATGGCCGGATCGAAGACCGCGTGGCGGCCAAGCATGCCCTTCTCGGGCAGGCGGTAGGCGCCGTTGGTCGTCTCGATCATCAGGAACGCGGCGGCGCCACGGCACGCTACCCGCCACATGGTGCCGCGCGGCACGACGATATAGTCGCCTGTCCGGAAGGCGAGGTGGCCATAGTCGCAAAAGAGGTCGCCTTCGCCGCCATGGACGAACAACAGGTCATCGCCATCGCCATTGCGCGCCAGATGGTCCATGGCGCCTTGGGTGCGCCAGAACCGGTAACGGCAATGGGCGTTCCGCAACACCTCCACCGCCTCCCAGGGGCACGCCACCGGGGTGGCGAGACGGGCGAGGTCGAAGGCCCGCGGCCGGAGCGGCCCCTGCCAGTCGATCCACGCGGTCGGCGGATTGCGATGATACATCTGGCTCGCCGGGCCGAAGAAGCCGTCGCGCCCGAGTTCCCGCTCATAGGTCCCCGCCGGCAGATTGACATGGGCCTGACGCGATGTGCGCCCTTCGCTACGCGGCAACGCGATCCAATTTTTGGTCATCACGGCTCCCGGACAACTCGTTGCGAATGAAACAATATTGTAAGCTGTTTGGCGAGGCCTGTCAGAAGCCGCTGGGCAGCCGCCCGCTTGCAACCGCGGCAAAAGCTGTGGCAATTGGGGCGGGTCGGGGGCGAGTTAGGAAACAGGGTGCAATCGATCGTTTGGAGCGCCGGATGCGGCCGACCGTACTGGTAGCGGATAGCATCACCAAGTTGGTCGAGTACCACCGCGGGCAAGTGGTGGTGGCCGGCTCCCATGGCGGAGTCTATTGCGGCTATCTGGTGGCGCGCGGTGGCTTGCGCGGCGTCATCCTCAACGACGCGGGCGTCGGCAAGGACAGGGCCGGCATCGGGGCACTCGCCTATCTGGATCGTCTGGGGCTCGCGGCCGCCTGTGTGGGCCACCTCTCGGCGCGCATCGGCGATGGCGCCGACATGGTCGAGCGCGGGCGGATCAGCCATGCCAACCGCTCGGCGCGGGCGCTTGGCTGCGCCGTGGGCCAAGCGTGCTCGGATGCGGCGACGGCCATGCTGGCGGCCAAGCCCTATATGGGCAACGCGCCGGTCTATGGCGAAGGGCGTTACGTTTTGCGGCAACGTCCGGGCGAGCCGATCATCGTCGGCTGCGATTCGGCCTCCCTGGTGGAGCCGGAGGACGCGGGCCAAATCGTCGTCACCGCGTCGCATGGCGCGACGCTGCCGGAGTCGCCGGGCTATGCCCTCAAGACCAGGGCGCTCGCCGCCGTGTTCAACGATGCCGGCTTCGGCGCCGATGGCTGTGGCGTAGCCCGCCTGGCGCTGCTCGATGGCATGGGCATCGCCGGTGTCACGGTCTGCCACGACTCGGCCAGGATCGGGGATGCCCGGTCCGCATGGCGGACGGGCACGCTCTCTTTCGTCAACGCCGAGGCGGCGCGGCTCGGCGCCACGCGGGGCATCGCGCTCAAGGATTTTGCGCGCCGCGCCATCGGCGCCAGCAAGGCGCGTTAGGACCGACTACTTCCAGCCGACCCGGTCGTAGATCCTCTGGGCGAGAGCCTGGTGGCGGCCGTAGACAGCGACGCCGATCATGTCCCGCTTGAACTCGCCGAGCGACTTGAGCGCGGGATTGTCGAGCGCGCCTTCGATGACCGGATATTCGTTGTTGCCGTTGGCGAAGTGACCTTGCGCGCCGTCGCTCGCTAGATATTCCAGGAAGGCCACGGCGGCGGCCGGATGAGGGGCGCCCTTGAGGACGCCGCCGCCGGAGATGTTGACATGGCTGCCGCGGTCATCCTGGTTGGCGAACAGGACGCCCGTTGCCGCCACCGTCTGCTTGTCGGCCGTCTTGTCGGAACGCATGAGCCGGACATAGTAGTAGGTGTTGGCGAGCGCCACCTTGCATTCCCCGGCCGCGACCGCCTTGATCTGGTCGGTATCGCTGCCCTTCGGCGGGCGGGCAAAATTCTGGACGACGCCCTTGGCCCATGCCTCGGCCCTGGCCTCGCCATGGGCCTCGATCATCGCCGCGAGCAGCGACAGATTGTAGATGTTCGAGCCGGAGCGGCTGCACACCCCGCCCTTGAGCCTTGGATCGGCAAGGGACTCGTAAGTCGTGACGTCGGCCGGTGCCAGCACCGCCTTGTCGTAGACGATGATCCGGGCGCGTGTCGAAAACCCGAACCAGTGGCCTTCGGGATGACGGAGGTCGGTGGGAACCCGCGCGTCCAGGATTTTGGAGTGGACCGGCTGGAAGAGACCCGCCGCATCCGTCCGCCACAGCCGGCCGGCATCGACCAGCAGCAGCACGTCCGCCGGGCTGTTGGCCCCCTCCTTGCGGATCCGCTCGACGATCTCCTCGTCATTGCCCTCGATCCGGTTGACGCGGATGCCGGTGGTCTTAGTGAAATCCGCGTACAGCGCCTCATCGGTCTGATAATGCCGGGCCGAGTACAGATTCAAAACTTGCTCGCCCGACGCCGCAAGGCCCGACGCCGGAACGGCGGTCCCGAGCAAGGTCAAGAGGGTCAGGAGGACGGCAGGGCGCGGCACGGTGGCAACTCTCCTGGGCGCTCGGGTTGGGTCTATTCGCGAATGATTCGCAATTGCCAAGCGGGCTGTCAATGGGTGACCGGCGGGGGGTCAAGGGTCGCGGCCCTTGCGCGGCGGAAGTCGCGCGTCCAGTCGGTATTGGCTTATGGCGCCGCGCTACCGTATGTTGCCAACGGGACAGCCCTGTGAAGGCGTATGCGAAGATCCGGATCCATCATCACCCTATTGGCCCTCGCAACGGCCATGGCCGCCGGGTCCGCGCTGGCCGGCAAGGCCAACGATACATTGACCTGGAGCAGCCTCGCCGAGCCCCCGAACATCAGCTACTATGCCAACACAAAACGCGACGGTTTGATCCTGGCGGCGCACATCTGGGACGGTCTCGTCTACCGGGACGAGCGCACGGGGGAATTCAAGCCGCATCTTGCCAAGGCGGTCCATCACCCCAGTCCGATCCTGATCGAGATTGAGTTGCGCGACGACGTGACATTCCACAATGGCGACCGGCTGAGCGCCGAGGATGTGGCCTGGACCCTTAATTATTTCAATTCCCCCGAGAGTCACAATGTCGCGCCGACCAGAACCTCGTGGATCGAGCGGGCGGAAGTGATTGCACCCGATCGGGTGCGCCTGCACCTGGCGCGGCCGTTTCCGGCCGCCATGGCATTTCTCGCCAGCGTTATACCGATTTACCCAAGAGCCTATTACGAGCGGGTCGGCCCCGCGAGATTCGCCAGGGCGCCGGTGGGCACGGGTCCTTACCGGGTCGCCGAGACCGTCCCGGGCAAGCAGATCGTGCTCAGGCGCTTCGCGGGCTATTTCGGTGGCGCCAAGGGCAAGCCCGGCATCGCGACCCTGATCTACCGCCCGATCATGGACCGCGGCGCCCAGATCGACGAGATGCTGGCCGGCAAGGTCGATTGGCTCTGGCAGATTCCGGTCGACCAGTGCGACCGCCTGAAGGCCCGCAAGGGGATCGTGGTGCGCGGCGGCGAGACCATGCGCATCGCCTATCTGGGCTTCGACGCGATCGGGCCGGCGAGCGAGCATCCGCTCGCAAACCGCGTCGTTCGCCAAGCGATTGCCCACGCCGTCGATCGCCAGGCCATTGTCCGCCAGCACAAGCCGCCCGGTGCGGAGGTGGTCGATCTTGCCTGTTATCCGGGCCAATTCGGGTGTGCCTCGCCGGGGGCGCCGGTCTACGGCTTCGACCCCGACAAGGCGCGCCGTCTGCTGGCGCAGGCGGGCTTCCCGAACGGCTTCACGGTGGATTTTTACGGCTATCGGGATCGACCGGTGATGGACGCGATCGCGACTTACTTGAGGAATGTAGGCATTGGCACAAGGCCGCACTGGGTCACGTCGAGCGAGCTCCGTCAGAAGCGGCGCGCCGGGCAGACGCCGCTCGCGCTGGCGAGCTGGGGATCGAGCGGCATCCCGGACGTGGCGGCGATCATCGGCGTGTTCTTCAACGGCTCGATGGACGACCGGGCGCAGGACGCGCGGCTGAGCGAACTGGTCGACGCTGGCGAGACCGTGACCGACACGACCCAACGCCAGCAGGTCTATGCCGCGGCGCTCGGTATCGTGGCGACGCAAATCTATTGGCTGCCGCTCCACGCGGACGCGCACTACTATGCCCATGTCGATCAGCTCGACTTCACCCCGAGCGCCGACGAAGTGCCGCGCTTCTTCAATGCGCGCTGGAAATAGCCCGCCCCCACCCCATCCGCGAAGGACATCCGCCATGGCCCGGAACGAGACTCTGTTTCGCCTCTCGGCCGTCGAGGCGCGCCGGCTGATCGGCGGCAAGGAGATTTCGCCGGTCGAGCTGCTCGAGGCTTGCCTGGCTCGCATCGAGCAAGTGAACCCGGCGGTCAACGCCATCACCGCGACCTGTTTCAAGCGCGCTCGAAGCGAGGCCAAGGCGGCGGAAAAGGCGGTCCTCAAGGGCGAGCCGCTGGGTCTGTTGCACGGCCTGCCGACGGGTATCAAGGACTTGCAGGATACCGAGGGCCTGCGCACCACCTATGGCTCGCCGATTTTCGCCCGCCATGTCCCGGCCGAGGACGAGGCGATGGTTGCGACCATGCGGGCCAGGGGCGCCATCCTGGTCGGCAAGACCAACGTGCCCGAATGGGGTGCCGGCGCCAACACCCGCAACCCGGTCTATGGTGCCACCGGCAATCCCTTCGATCCCAGGCTGAATTGCGGCGGGTCGAGTGGCGGCTCGGCGGTCGCGCTCGCAACCGACATGTTGCCGGTCTGCTCGGGCTCGGATACGGGCGGCTCGCTGCGTATTCCGGCGGCCTATTGCGGGGTGGTCGGCTTTCGTCCCTCGCCGGGCCTGGTGCCGGCGAGCCGCCGCGCCCATGGCTGGACGCCGATCTCCGTTATCGGCCCCATGGGCCGGAGCGTCGCGGACACCTGTCTGGTCATGGCGGCGCAAGTCTCGGACGACAGCCGCGATCCCTTCGCGGGGCCGGTCGATCCCGAAAGCTTTGCCCGGCCCATGCCCGTCGATCTCGGCGGCTTGAGGGTGGCGGTCAGCGAGGATCTGGGCTTTTGTCCCGTGGACAAGGATATCCGCGCGGCCTTTCGCCGGAAGGTGGCGGCGTTCAAGGGGCTGTTTCGCCAATGCGTCACGGGAACGCCCGATTTTGGCGAGGCTGACCGTGTGTTCGACGTCGTGCGCGCCGTCAGCTATCTCGCGCGCTTCCAGAAATGGTACGCCGAGGACCCGGACAAGCTCGGCCCCAATGTCCGCGCCAATTACGAGCAGGCGGCCGCCATGTCGCTCGCCGATTTCGCCTGGGCCCATAGCGAGCAGACCGCCATCTATCGCCGCGTCCAGGCCTTCTTCAAGGACTTCGATCTGCTGATCGCGCCGACCGTGCCGGTCACGCCGTTTCCCTGGAGCCAGCTTTATGCCACTCACATCAACGGCAAGCCGCTCGCCAACTATTATCATTGGCTGTCGCTGACCTATGGCATCACGCTGACGGGCCATCCCGCCATCTCGATCCCGGCGGGCCTCGACCATAAGGCCATGCCGTTCGGCTTGCAGATCGTGGGTCCACACGCGGGCGATCGTCTCGTGCTCGGCGCCGCCCACGCCATGGAATGTGCCTTTGCCGGGGTGAGCGCGCTCAGGCGGCCGGTCGCCGATCCGGACAAGCTGCTGGCAACGCGGGGCAAGGTCGATTTCACGACGCCGATTACGGAACGCGGACAGAAAGGAAGGGCGTGACATGGACCAGGCAAAAGTAGCACGGGTGGCGGAGCTGCTGTTCCAGGCCCGCGCGGCAAGGCACGAGATCGTGCCGGCGGCGGACGATATGCCAAGCGATCTCGACGAGTCCTACGCCATCCAGGAAACAGTGGCGCGCCGGCTTGGCGCCATCGGCGGCTGGAAGACGGGCGCCGGGTTGCCGACGGCCGAGCCCAGTGCGGCACCCCTCTATACCGCCACCATGTTCCAGAGCCCCGCCCGGCTGCCGGCGGACCGCTTCGGGCGCCTCGGCCTCGAAGCCGAGATCGCCTACAGGTTCGGCCGCGACCTGCCGGCGCGCGTCGCCCCTTATGGTGAGGACGAGGTGCTGGCGGCGATCGCCACGCTGCATCCGGCCATCGAAGTGGTCGACACAAGGCTGAAAGCGTTTCCCGATATCGATCGCCGCTGGCAGGTGGCCGACAATGCCGCCAATGGCGGGTTCGTTTATGGGCCGGGCGTGGCGGAGTGGCGGCGGATCGACGTTAGCCGTCTGGCGTCGGTCCTCACGATCGACGGGAAAGTGGCGGTATCGACGGTCGGCGGCAACAAGGCGGTCGATCTCGTCCGGCTGCTGGTCTGGGTGGCGAACCACCGGAGGGCGCGGGGCGCGGGATTGAAGGCCGGCGATTTCGTCACGACGGGTTCTTATACGGGCCTGATCTTCACCCATCCCGGCGCCGTCGTCCGGGCGGAATTTCCCGGCGTCGGCGCGGTCGATTTGACATACGCCGCATGACGGGCGGTCTTGTCGCGGGTGCGCGCTTTTTGCTGGTGCTGGCCGTGATGGTGGCAGCGGGGGCGGCGTTGGCGTTCGACTTGCAAGGGCATCGGGGCGCGCGCGCGCTCATGCCCGAGAACACGCTGCCGGCGTTCCAGCGGGCGCTGGCGATCGGCGTTACCACACTCGAATTGGATGTCGGCATGACCAAGGATGGGGTGCTGGTCATCCACCATGACCGCCGCCTCAATCCCGACATGACGCGCGGG
Organism: Alphaproteobacteria bacterium; assembly: GCA_009694185.1. Taxonomy (GTDB): domain Bacteria; phylum Pseudomonadota; class Alphaproteobacteria; order SHVR01; family SHVR01; genus SHVR01. Next base: position 29,463 of record SHVR01000023.1, read on the forward strand.
CCGGACGGCGAATGGCTGTTGCCGCCGACGCCCTTGTTGGGCTCGCTGACGCTGGCGGAACTGAAAGCCTACGACGTGGGCACGATGAAGCCCGGCATCGCCTATGCCCGGCAATTCTCCAATCAGGTCGCGGTGCCGGGTACACGGGTGCCAAGTTTGGCCGAGCTGTTCCAATTCGTGCGCCGCTCCGGCAACGAGACGGTCCGCTTCAACATCGAGACCAAGCTATCGCCCTTGGCGCCGGATGAAACGCCAGAGCCCGGCACCTTCGCGCGCGCCCTTGTGGCGGCGCTCAGAGAACACGGCATGGCAAACCGGGCCACCGTCCAGTCGTTCGATTGGCGCACCCTCAAGGTTGTCCAGACCGTGGCACCCTTCATCCCGACCGTCTATCTCACCATCGAAAGTGGTGCCAATCCGACCGTTCGGCGTGGCGATCCGAAGCCTTCGCCCTGGACCGGCGATTTCCAAGTGAGCGACTTTGGCGGTTCCGTGCCGGGCATGATTCGGGCGGCGGGTGGCCGCGTCTGGTCGCCGTTTCACCGGGACCCGAGCGACGAGGCACTCCGGGAAGCGAAGGCGCTCGGCCTCGCGGTGGTCGTGTGGACCGTGAACGACCCCGCGGACATGGCAAAACTGATCCAGCGCGGTGTCGACGGGATCATTTCCGACCGGCCCGATTTGGTGCGCGAGGTCATGGCTCGGATGGGGCTGGCGCTGCCGCCGGAGACGCCAGTGACGCCCTGATGTCCGGGCTCGGAGGATGACCTGGATCAAGGCGCCCGCCGCCCGGTAGGCCGAGGCTATGGCCATGGTTTCTCGAAATCCGGATCGGCCTCGCTTCCGTTCGGTGGACAGTGGGTCTAAGCTCGCTGTCAAGTGAGCCATCATAAACGGGGGGATACCATGTCTCTGCGCGCCGGCTGCGTCGCCTTGGCCTTGGCCGTCTCGGTTGTTCTGCTCCCGCAACCCTCGAACGGGCAAGGGGCGGAAGGCTTTCCGCGCCGGCAAATTCAGCTCTGGGTAGCCGCGCCCGCTGGCGGGCCGACCGATGTGGGTGCCCGCATCGTCGCTTCCATCGCCGAGAAGTTGCTGGGCCAGCCCATGGTGGTGGTGAACAAGCCCGGCGCCGGCGGCCAAGTGGGCATCACCGAATTCACCCGCCAGAAGGCGGATGGTTACAACATCGGTTTTGTGTTCCTGCCGGGGGTCAACACCATCGTGCTCGACCCCGAGCGCAAGGCCGTCTTCACCATGGACGACTTCACGCCGCTCATCAATCAGGTGCTCGACCCCGGCGTGATCTGGGTGAAGGCGGACAGCCCCTACAAGACCCTCGACGATCTGGTGCGGGCGGCGCGGAAGGAGCCGAGCAAGGTCACGGCCTGCACCACGGGCATCCTGGGTGACGATCACCTCGCAATTCTGATGCTAGAAGAAGCCGCCAAGGTGAAATTCCGCATCGTCCATCTCGAGGGCGCGGCGGGCCAGCTCACGGCCATTCTGGGCGGCCATGTGGAATCGGCCTTCGACAATGTGGGCAGCGTCGCGAAGCGCGCGAAGTCGGGCGAAGTGCGAATCCTCGCCACCATGGACCCGGAGCGCTCCAAGTTTGTCCCCGACGTGCCGACGACTAAGGAGCTCGGCTATCCCTCCGTGGTCTCCAACTCGACCCGCGGCATCGTGGCGCCCAAGGGCCTGCCGGCGCCGATCGCCCAGAAGCTTCGCGCCGCGCTCCGCCAGGCGATGGAGGATCCCGAACATATCCGCCGCATGGAGGAGACCGGCCTCGCCCTCAAGCTCATGGAGGGTGACGAATATGCTAAATACATCAAGGATATCCATGCGCGCGCCGCCAAGTACACCGAGGTCGCCAAGCGGCAATAGGCGGCGGGCGCCGGGATCTTCGCGAGCAGAAGGGGCAAGTCATGGACATGAGTTTCAGCGCGGCCGATCGGGCGTTCCGGGACGAGGCGCGCGACTTCCTGGCGCGGAAGCTGCCGGCGGACGTGGCGCACAAGGTACAAGCGGGCTTCCAGGTCAGCCGTGCCGAGACAATGCATTGGCACAAGACGCTCTATGACCATGGCTGGGTGGCACCCAATTGGCCGGCGGAGCATGGCGGGCCCGGCTGGTCGGTCACCCAGAAATATATCTGGGACGAGGAATCGACGCTCGCCGGGGCGCCGCGTCTCATCATGTTCGGCATTACCATGTGCGGCCCGGTGCTGATGGGCTTCGGCACGCCCGAACAGAAGCGCCACTATCTGCCGCGCATCCTCTCGGGCGAACATATCTGGTGCCAGGGCTATTCCGAGCCGGGTTCGGGCTCGGACCTCGCCTCGCTCAAATGCCGGGCCGATCTCGACGGCGACGATTTCGTCATCAACGGCTCGAAGATGTGGACCACCTCGGCCCATCACGCCAACATGGTCTTCTGCCTGGTGCGTACCAGCAGCAAGGGCAAGCGCCAGGAAGGCATCACCTTCATCCTGATCGACATGGCCACATCCGGCATCGAGGTCAGGCCGCTGATTACCATCGAGGGTCTGCATGAGGTGAACCAGGTGTTCTTCACCGACGTGCGCGTGCCGAAGGCCAATGTGGTGGGCGAGGTCGACAAGGGCTGGACCGTCGCCAAGTATCTATTGGGTCACGAGCGCATGAGCGGCGGCGCACTCGGGACCCAGAAGAAGTTGCTGGCACAATTGAAGCAGCTCGCGGGCGAACAGCAAAGCGATGGCGCCAAGCTGATCGAGGACGCGACGTTCGGGCGCAAGATCGCCGAGGCCGAGATCGAGCTCATGACGCTGGAAGTTTTCATGCTGCGCCTGTTGGCGGCCGTCTCGGCCGACCGGGAAATGGGCGCTGAAGCCTCGATCGTGAAGATCAGGCGCACCGAGGTCCACCAGAAGCTGACCGAATTGAAGCTCGAAGCCGCGGGCTATTATGGCCAGCCTTTCGTCAGGGCCGCCCTCATCGACGGCTGGAACGAGGAGCCGATCGGCTTCGAGCATGCCAATGCCCTGGCGCCGAGCTATTTCAACAACCGCAAGCTCACCATCTTCGCCGGCTCGAACGAGATCCAGCACAACGTCATCGCCAAGGGGGTGTTGGGGCTCTGAGCGTCAAGGGGGCCGCGATGCATTTCGACTTTACGCCCGCGCACCACGCGTTCCGCCAGGAAGTCCGCGCGTTCCTTGGCGAGAAACTGCCGCCGGACCTCAAGTCCAAGGTGGAGAACGCGGTCGCGCTCACACGCGACGACATCATCCGCTGGCACCGCATTCTCCATGACCAGGGCTGGATCGCGCCCAACTGGCCCAAGGAATATGGTGGCCCGGGCTGGAGCATCGAACAGCGTTACATCTTCGACGACGAGCTCGGCCAATATGGGGCACCACGCCTGATCAGCTTCGGGCTCAACATGTGCGGCCCGGTGCTCATGCGCTTCGGCACCGAGGCGCAAAAGCACCGGTTCCTGCCGCGTATCCTGTCGGCCGAGGATGTGTGGTGCCAGGGCTATTCCGAGCCGGGTGCGGGCTCCGACCTCGCCTCGCTCAAGACCAAGGCCGTGCTCGAGGGCGACCATTGGATCGTCAACGGCTCCAAGATATGGACCACCTCGGCGCATATGGCCGACAAGGTGTTCCTTCTGGTGCGCACCAGCCAGGAGGAAAAGAAGCAGGACGGCATCTCCTTCCTGCTCTGCGACCTCGATCAGCCCGGCGTCGAGATCCGGCCGATTCATCTCATGGACGGCCTGCACGAGACCAACCAGGTGTTCTATTGCGATGTGCGCGTGCCCAAGGAAAATCTGGTGGGTGAGCCGGGGAAGGGCTGGACGATCGCCAAATATCTCTTGGCCCATGAGCGCATGAGCGGCGGCTCCCTCGGCATGCAGAAGAAGGTGTTGGCGCAGATCAAGGCGATTGCCGGCCGCGATCAGACGAGCGGCGGCCGGCCCTTGGCGGCGGACGCGGATTTTCGCCGCAAGCTGGCCCAGGCCGAGTTGGAGCTCAAATCATTGGAGGCGTTCATCCTGCGAGCGCTCTCGTCCTTCTCGGCGGAGAAGGAACTTGGCGCCGAAGCCAACATCATGAAGCTGCGCGGCTCGGAGATTCACCAGCAACTCACCGAATTGCGCATGGAGGCCATGGGCTATTACGGCCAGCCCTACATGCTGGGCGCCTTGATGGAGGGCTGGCAGAACGAGGAGCCCGTCGGCTGGGAATATGCCAACGGCATGACGCCCGCCTACCTGCATTATCGCAAGGTCTCAATCTATTCCGGGTCGAACGAGATCCAGCACAACATCATCGCCAAGGGCACGCTCCGGCTCTGATAGGGCGGCCGGTCAATGGCTGCGCTGGCGAAACAGCGACTCGTAGCAGCCGTCCTTCAACGGCCCGAACAGGTCGCCCACCTGCGGGTGGTTGACCGGCTTGCCGGTCTCGTCCATCACCAAATTCTGTTCCGAGACATAGGCGATATAGGTCGACAGGGCGTTCTCCGCCAGCAGGTGATAGAAGGGCTGGTCGCGGCGCGGACGGCGCTCGGCCGGGATCGACAGGTACCATTCCTCGGAATTGTTGAACACCGGGTCGACATCGAAGATCACGCCCCGAAACGGATAGAGGCGGTGGCGGACCACATGTCCGATCTGGAATTTGGCGATGCCGCCGATCGTCTGGGTAAGCAAGGATCGTCGCTCCGTCATGTCCGACCCACACACGCCACGCCCCATGGTCGCCGGGCAGGGAGTGGCAATAGCAGGGCGATTATACCTTGTGGCGCGCTCGAACGAAAATATTTCCGCGGCCGGGCCGTCCGGAAGAGCGGCCCGGCCGCGCCGGTATCACGACGGCTGGTTGGTGAAGACGATCGTGCCGCTCGCGGCAAACATGCCGCCAACGCCATGGCAAACCGAGAGTTTTGCCCCCTTGACCTGGGCCGGGGCCGTGCCGCGCATCTGGCGGACACTCTCCTGGAGCGCATACATGCCATACATGCCCGAATGCATGTAGGAGAGGCCGCCACCATTGGTATTGATCGGCAGTTTGCCGCCGGGGGCGCTATTGCGGGCCCAGTACCAGGCCCCAGCCTCGCCAGGCTTCACGAAGCCCAGGTCCTCCAGGCCATAGATCGGCAAATGGGCGAAGGCGTCATAGATCATCAGATGGTCGACGTCGCCATGGCTGATGCCGGCGGTGTCGAATGCCTTCTTGCCGGACACCTTGAAGGCCCGGGACGAGGTGAAGTCCTGCATCTGGCTGATCATGGGGGTCTCGACGCTCTCGCCCATGCCGCGGATGTAGACCGGCTTGGTCGGGAAGTCCTTGGCCCGGTCGGCGGCGGTCAGAATCAAGGCGCCGCCGCCATCGGTAACCAGGCAGCACATCAGCAAGCGGAACGGATAGGCAATCATGCGCGAATTAAGCACGTCATCGACGTTGATCGGGTCCTGGAAAGTGGCGCGCGGGTTCTTTGCCGCCCATTCCCGCTGCACCACGGCGATGTTGGCGATCTGCTCGATGGGCAGATTGTAGGTCTTCATATAGCGCAGGACAGGGATGGTGAACATGGTGGGCGGCCCGAATGGCCCATAGGGCTCCTCGAACTGGCCATTGAGGGTACCGGGGCCGCCGGACCGCGACTTGCGGCCGATATTCGACCGGCCGCTCTCGCCATGGGTGACGAGCGCGGTGTTGCAGAGGCCGGCCGCGATGGCCGCCGCCGCGTGCCGCACATGGATCATGAAGGAACAGCCGCCGACCGACGTGCCGTCGACCCAGGTGGGCGTGATGCCGAGATACATGGCAAGCTCGACCGGCGTCTCGACCGCTGTCGCGATGCCATCGATATCGGCCGGCTTCAGGCCGCACTCGCGCATGGCGGCGAGCGCGGCGTTGGCGTGTAGCTGGAGCTGGGACATGCTCGGCACCTTGCCCAGTTCCGTCGTTTCCGAGGCGCCGACAACGGCGACGCTGCCGCGTTTGTAAGTCATGTTATTTCCTCACCGGACGGAACAAGGGCAGGTGGATGTCGCTCTCCGCCTGGGGCTGGAAGAACACCTCGAGCGGCATGTCGAGCACCAGCGCTTCCGGCGTCTGGTCGCAGTCGACATTGGTCATCATGCGCGGCCCCTCCTCCAGTTCGACGACGCAGATGCCATAGGGCGCTTCATAGCCCTTGGGTGGCCGCTGATTGATGACGTAGCTATAGAGGCGGCCACGGCCACTTGCCTTCACCACCTCGACATTGTCCGAGCCGGTGAAGGGCGAGAAGGGTCGCGGCGGGAAGTAGTATTTTCCCGTGTCCTTGCAACGCTGCAACAAGAGGTCGCCACGCTTGCAGCCGTCCCAGAAGTGTTGCGTTTCCGGCGTTGGCACGGGCAGGGCCCGCTTGAAGCTCTTGACGTCGACCATATGCGGCCTGCCTTTCTCGGTCGTCCTTTGTGGGGCGTCTTTGTACTGGGCCTATCATGCCAGGATTCGATCCCCCGACAAGGCTCAGCGTCCGCCGGTCACATGCAGCGTGTGGCCGGTGACGTAGCTCGCTTCATCGGATGCCAGATAAAGGACCGCGTTGGCGATCTCGATAGGGAGGCCGAGGCGGCGCAATGGCGTCATGCGGTTGGGGCTGTAGTCGACCGTCGCGTTGAGTTGGCGGAGGCTCTGGCCGACCCGGTCGGTGTCGATGGGGCCGGGGGCCACGGCATTGATGTGGATGCCATACTCGGCGACTTCCAAGGCGACGTTGCGGATGAAGCCATGCACGCCCGCCTTGCAGGCGGCATAGGCCGAGCCGCCCTGGTAATAGGCTGTCCAGGGGGTGCCTTCGCGGGCACCCGAGGACAGGCAGACGATCCGGCCGGCGCGCTCCCGCATCATGGTCTTGAGGGCGGCGCGGGTGCAAAGGAACATGCCGCGCAGATTGAGGCGGACGATGCGGTCCCATTCCGCCACATCCATGTCCCAGACGCGGCCCTGGCCGTTGCCGCCCACATTATTGACGAGGATATCGATCCGGCCATGGGTCGATACTGCCTGGGCGATGAGGGCATTGGCGCCCGCTTCCTCGGTCACGTCGCCGACCAGCGTCGCGGGCGCCCTTCCCTTGGCGGCAAGGGTGGCGGCAACCTGTTGGAGGGCGCTGGCGTCAATGTCGCCGAGCACGAGGCGCGCCCCTTCCTCGGCCAGCCGGAGTGCCACCGCCCGCCCGATCCCGTTGGCGGCACCGGTCACCACCGCCACCTTGTCCTCTACCCGTCCCATGGTCGCCTCCCATCCCTCTAATTTCGTTCAAACCATAGCAGAGCAGAATGGAGCGCCCTTCTGGAAGGGGCGATGGCCTGCTAGCCTGGCATCTGGAAGACTGCACTGGACATGGGATAGCCACCATGGATCTCCGCTACCGAGCCGACGAAATCGCCTTCCGCGACGACGTGCGGAGCTTCGTGCGTGACCATCTGCCGCCGGATATCCACGCCAAGGTCGAGAACGGCATCGAACTGATGCGCGACGATTTCGAGCGCTGGATGCGCATCCTCTCGGCCAAGGGATGGATCGCGACCAATTGGGAGAAGACGGACGGCGGACCCGGCTTGACGCCGGCCGAGAAATTCATGCTGGAGGGCGAATTGCTGCTCGGCGGCGCGCCGCGCCTGGTGCATTTCGGCACGCGCATGGTGGGCCCCGTCCTGCTCGCCTATGGCACGGCCGAGCAGAAGCAAAAATATCTGCCCAAAATCCTGACCAGCGAGGAAATCTGGTGCCAGGGCTATTCCGAGCCGGGCGCGGGCTCGGACCTGGCCTCGCTGCAATGCCGGGCGGTACGTGATGGCGACCATTATGTGGTCAACGGTACCAAGGTCTGGACCAGCTATGCCCATTGCGCCGATCGCATGTTCGCGCTGGTTCGCACATCGCGCGAAAAGAAGCAACAGGACGGCATCACGGTCCTGCTGATCGACCTCAAGGCGCCGGGGGTGAATGTCCGCCCGCTGATCACCATCGACGGCCGCCACCACTTCAATCAGGAATATTTCGACAATGTGCGCGTGGCCGTGGCGGACCGGGTGGGCGCCGAAGGCGAGGGTTGGAAGATTGCAAAATACCTCCTCGGGCATGAGCGCTCCAACAATACCGGTGTCATGATGGCGAAGCGCGTCTTGGACAAGGTCGGGCGCATCGCGGAGGAGGAACGGGTGGGGGGTGCGCCGCTCTGCCAGGATGCCGATTTCCGCCGCCGCTTTACCGAGGTGCGCATCGAACTCGAAGCCCTGGAGATGACGGCCTTCCGGGTTCTGGCCAGTGCGTCCGCCGACCAGCCGGTTGGCAGCGAAGCCTCGGTCCTGAAATACAAGATGGCGATTGTCGGCCAGGCGGTGAACGAATTGCTGCTGGAAGTGGGTGCCTATTACGGTATGCCCCTCGAGGGCCAGACCATCCGCGGCCAAAGCAACGCCGAGGCCATCGGCCCCGACTATCTCTACCGCATGTCGGCGGATTATTACCTGTCGCGGGGGAGTTCGATCGCTGGCGGCAGCAACGAAATCCAGAAGAACATCATCGCCAAGCGGGTGCTCGATCTGCCCTAGGCGTCGGACCCATAAAAGGGCTTTGGATTTCGACAGGTTCATTATTCAAAGTCCCCGAAGGGGGATCTGCGATGGACCGAGATTGCTCCTGGCTGAGCGCCGAAAAGTCTGCGCGGCTGGTGCCACACCTGCCGACGGATACACGCGGCAAGCCGAGGGTCGACGACCAGCGCGTCATCGGCGGGATCGCGTGCATGTCCTAGGAACTATAATACCAGGTCTCGATGATCGAAACCGATCATCGAGACGCCCTCAGGCGCCGGGCGCGCGCTCCCAGCACTTGGCTTCCGCCGCATCAGCGGCGCGGCGCGGTCGCGCCGGCCAACTCTCGATGAGTCGAGCTCATCGAGAGTTGGTATTAGCGCTCCGGGAATATATCCCGGTGCACGGCTCCGCCGGGCGCATCGCGACGCTGTTCTTCTTCGGCCTCATCGGCATGGCCAGCGGCAGCTATCTGGGCGGCCTGGTTTACGACCTGACCGGCGCCTACCGGCCGGCCTTCCTGATGGGTGTGACGGCGTGTCCGTCGTCAGATCATTTGGGACAGTTGGCGGCTTAGATTAGCGGAGTGTTGGCCTCATCTGGGGGTTGATATTAGGCGGCGATCTTGCGGTGTTGCAAGCGGCGATGTTCGATGGTCATGCGTTTGATGCGGGCGC
>SHVR01000024.1 GCA_009694185.1 Alphaproteobacteria bacterium
CGACCCTGCTCAACCGACCGGATCAACCGGACCCGCAAATCCTTCGAATAGCCCATGCATCCTCGCCATGCGTGATGACGAGAGAGAACCAACCATTTCCAAGACCTTGTGAATCCCTTCCGATTCACTCCTTTCGGGAACCGCTCTAGTATAACGTTTATTTCCCCGTCTCGATGGCCCGCAGTTGCTGCTCGATCTGGCCGCGCTCGGGTGAGCCGGCCGGCAACCGCGTCAGTTCCCGGCGAAACAGCGTGCTGGCACGGCCGAGCGCTTCCCGCGCCTTGTCATTCTCGCCGAGCACCCCATAGGCACGGCCGAGGCGCAACCAGCCGGCGGCGTCGTTGGGGTTCTCTTCAAGGCGTGACGCAAGCCGCTCCACCATGCTGCGAATGAAGGCGCCCCGGTCTTCGGGCGCCATGCGGCCGCCCATCTCCTGCTCTTCGCGGCTGAGCGCCCGGGGTGCGATGGGCGGCACCATGCCGGGCATCACGGCCGGCGGTGGTGGCGGTGCCGCGTCTTGAGGCGGTCGCGGCAGGCTAGCGACCGACGGCCGCTCCGGCGCCACGGTCTTCGGATCGACGCCGAGGCGCGTGGCGGCATTCTCGATTTGCCGGCGCACCGACTCGAGCCAGGGTGCATCGGGCGGCGAATCCGCCTCAAGCCCACGCCAGCCGGCGATGGCGCCCGTCATATCGCCCCGCTGGGCGCGGCCCAGGGCGAGGTAGTAGCGCGCCTTGGGCATGCCCGCCTCGCTCGCCAAGGCGGCGCCGAACCACGCCTCGGCCTGGGGCGAGACCAGATTGTTGTTGGCGAAGACCAGGGCCTCGGCATAGTCGGCGACGAGTGCCGAGGGTGCCGCCTCGGGACCGCCCGCCCGATCCACGCCCGAACGATAGGCGGCAGCGCTCTCGGCAAGCTGGCCCAGCACCCAGTAGGTTCCGCCCAGCAGCGCCCAGCCGTCGGTATTGTGCGGCTCGCGTTCCAGGCGCTCGGCCAATTGTTCGGCGAGGCGCACCAAATCCGCCTGATCGGGGCCCGGGCCGCCGCCGGCAACCGGCGGATGGGCGGGCGCCCCTCGGCCGGCGACAGCGCCCCCGTCTTGGCGAGCCGGGTCCTGGCGCTCGGCGAGCGGCACGTTCGGCAGGCTCGGCGCGCCGAGGTACCCGTAGATCGCCAAGACCGCGATCGGCACGAAGACCGCCACGGCGGCGATCGCCAGGCGCTGGCCCCAGGGTGCCGCCGCCATGTCCGGCGCCACCTCGACACACGTGCTCGCCTGAAGCAGCCGCCGCTCGATCTCGGTGCGGGCCGCCCCCGCCTGTTCGACCTCAAGCACGCCCCGGTCGAGATCGCGTTCGACTTCGCCGAGCTGGTCGCGATAGAGGGCGAGATCGTGGTCGCGGCGCGATGCGCCCGTGGCGGTCCAGCGCAACAAGGGAAGGATCATCAGGCCGACCGTGAGCAGGATAAGCAGGCCCACCACCAGCCACATCAGGATGTCATAGGCACTCATCCGGCCAAGCTCATGGTGTCAGCCTCCCGTCGCCGTCCTTGACCTCGGCGAGCAACAGCTCGACCCGGCGGCGTTCCGCCTCGCTGAGTGCTGGCGGCGCCAGAGAGGCGGGCCTTCGCCGCATGAACAGGGTGACCCCGATCATGCCCAAGATTGCGAACAGCAGCGGCCCGAACCAGAGGGCATAGGTCGAGGGCTGCACCGGCGGCTTGAGGAGAACGAAATCGCCATAGCGGTCGCGCACGTAGCGCATGACTTGCGAATCGCTGTCGCCAGCCTTGATGCGCTCGCGAACGACGACGCGCAGGTCGCGGGCGAGCGAGGCGTTGGAATCGTCGATCGACTGATTCTGGCAAACGAGGCAGCGCAAATCCTTGCTGAGTTCGCGCGCCCGCGCTTCCTGGACCGGATCGGCCAGCATCTCGTCGGGATTGACCGCCCCGGCCGGCATGAAGGGTGCCACCTGAAGCAAGATCAGCGCCGCCAGCACCACCACGCGCATGCGCCGCCTCACCGGCCCAACCGACGCAACAAGGGCAGGATCACCTGTTCGACGTCATGGGGCATCACCGGCCCCACATGGCGGTAGCGGATGACGCCCTGGCGATCGACCACATAAGTCTCCGGCACACCGTAGACACCCCATTCGATGGCGGCCCGGCCATCGGGATCGGCGCCGATCCGACCATAGGGATCGCCCAACCGCACCAGCCAATCCAGCGCCGCCTCGGGCTTATCCTTGTAGTTGATCGCATCGACGCGAACCTTGAGCACCTCGGCGAGGTGCTTGATCTGCGGGTGCTCGATCCGGCAGGGCGCGCACCAGGACGCGAACACATTGACCAATGTCACTTCGCCCCGTCGCAAATCGGCCGTGGCAAGGCCGGCCGTCTCGCGCCCATTGGCGCGGCCGGCGAGCGGGGCCAGGGCGAAGTCCGGCACCGGTTTGTCAATGAGCGCGGACGGGACCGCGCGCGGATCGCGGTGAAGACCCAAATAGAAGTAGACCGCGATACCGGCAAAGAGGACCAGCGGCAAAAAATACAGCAGACGACGCATGGTTCCGTCAGTCTCCCGCGGCTTGCGGCATGCCGTGGTCGATGGCGCGACGCCGGCGCGTCGCCGGGGCGCCGACCCGGTGGCGTCGATCGGTGAGCGAGACGAGCCCGCCCATCACCATCACCACGGCGCCGATCCAGATCCAGGGAACCATCGGATTGTGATAGAGCCGCACGGTCCAGCCGCCGCTCCCGTCCGGATCGCCGACAACGGCGTAGAGATCGGCGAACCATGTGGTGTGGATGGCGGCCTCGGTGGTCGCCTGGTTCTCCACCGGGAAGAAGCGCTTCTCGGCCTCCAAGGTGGCGACGAACCGGCCATTGCGGGCGACCTGGAAGGTACCGCGCTGGGCCTGATAGTTGGGGCCGTTGAGGTCGCGCACCCCCTCGAAGGCGAACTCGTAACCGGCCACATTCACCTGCTCGCCGGCGCGCATGACCTGGATCACTTCGGTGCGCCAGACGGTGGTGGCGATGATCGCCAGCATGACCAGTGCAATGCCGGAATGGGCGATCGACATGCCATAGGCGGCGCGCGGAATGGCGCGGGCGCGCCGCCAGCTCTCGGCGAGCGGCGCCTGGAAGAGGCGGACGCGCTCCGCCCATTCGATCGCGACGCCCATCAGCACGAAACCCACGACGGCAAGGCCCAGCACGGCCAGGATATCGCCGCCACCGGTGAGCAGCATGCCGCCCATGGCGATGCCGGCGGCGGCGCCAAAGGCCGCCCAGAGCCGGCCGAGCGCGCCGGCCAAGTCGCCGCGCTTCCAAGCCAACTGCGGGCCAATCGCCATGGCGACCAGGACCGGCACCATGATCGGCACGAAACTCGAATTGAAGAACGGCGGCCCGACCGAGACCTTGCCGCTGCCCATGGCGTCCAGGAACAAGGGGTACATGGTGCCGAGAAATACCGTCGCCAGGGCGACCGTGAGGCCGAGATTATTGAGGACAAGCGCCCCCTCGCGCGAGATCGGCTGAAACAGGCCGCCACCCTTGAGCGTCGGCGCCCGGACGGCGTAAAGCGCGAACGAGCCGCCGATGGCGATCACCAGGAGGACCAGAATGAAGACGCCGCGCGCCGGGTCGGTGGCGAAGGCATGCACCGAGGTCAGGACGCCGGAGCGCACCAGGAAGGTGCCGATCAGGCTGAGCGAAAAGGCGACGATGGCCAAGAGGATCGTCCAACTTTTCAGCGCGTCGCGCTTCTCGACGACGATCGCGGAATGCAGCAGGGCGGTGCCGGCAAGCCAGGGCATGAACGAGGCGTTCTCCACCGGGTCCCAGAACCAGAAGCCGCCCCAACCGAGTTCGTAATAGGCCCACCAGCTCCCCAGCGCGATGCCGAAGGTGAGGCCGCACCAGGCCCACAAGGTCCATGGCCTGACCCAGCGCGCCCAGGCCGGGTCGACGCGCCCCTCGATCAGGGCCGCGATGGCAAACGAAAATGTGATCGAGAAGCCGACATAGCCGAAATAGAGAAACGGTGGATGGAAGGCGAGACCCGGGTCCTGCAACAGGGGATTGAGGCCCTTGCCGTCGATGGGCGGCGGCCAGAGGCGGGTGAAGGGATTGGAACTGAACAGCGTGAAGGCGATGAATCCGACCGCGATCATCGCCTGCACCGCCAGCACGCGGGCACGCAGCGTCGGCGGCAAATTGCGGCCGAAGCCCGCCACCATGGCGCCAAAGACCGCGAGGATGAGAATCCACAGCAGCAGCGAGCCCTCGTGATTGGCCCACACGCCGGTGATCTTGTAGAGCATGGGCTTCGCCGAATGGGAATTGTTGGCAACCAGCATCACCGAAAAATCCGAGACGACGAAAGCATAGGTCGTAGCCAGAAAGGCGAGGAGCACCAAGCCAAGCTGGCCGATGGCCGCGTGCCGCGCGAACTGCATCAATGCCGCGCGGTTCTGGGCCGCGCCATAGAGCGGCAAGCTCGACTGCAAGATGGCGACGACCAGCGCCAGGATGAGCGCCAAATGGCCGATTTCGGTGATCATGGACGGGCCTTTCCGCTCGCGTCTTGTTGCGGTTCGCGATGCTGCCAGACACCCGCGCGTTTGAGCGAGTCCGCCACCTCCGGCGGCATATAGTTCTCGTCATGCTTGGCCAGAACCGAGCGCGCCTCAAAGGCGCCATCGGGACGCAGAGTCCCCTCGGCCACGATGCCTTGGCCCTCCCGGAATAGGTCCGGCAAGATGCCGGTATAGACGATCTTGAGCGAGCGCCGCATGTCGGTCACGGCAAAGCTGACTTCGGGCGAAGCCGGTGTGCGCTGGAGCGAGGCCGCCTCGACCAGGCCACCCACCCGGATGCGCTGGCCCGGCTTGATCTCGCGCTCCGCCACGTCGCTCGGGCTGTAAAAGAAGACCAGATTGTCCTCGAAGGCGAACAGCACCAGGGCCGCCGCGATGCCCAGTGTCGCCATGCCCAAGAGAACGACGAAGAGGCGCCGGCGCTTGCGCGTCATGGCGCGGGCCCGGAGCGCGCGACGGAGCGCCTCGGGCGCTCCCGTTCGAGGCGCGCCAAGGCCGCTTCGTTCGCCCTGAGCCAGCGGATGCTGAGCGCCAAGAGGCCGCCGAGGCCCAGCGCCGCGGCGCCATAAGCCGGCCAGACGAATGGCCAATAGCCGCCCATGCTCAAGAACCCCACAATGCCGTCCATCAGCCCTCCGCCCGCGCCGCCTGGAGCGCGCGGAGCTTGCGCGCGGCGAGCTCGCCCCGCACGCGCAACAGCAACAGAGTGATGAAGTAACAAAGGAAAGCAAGAGCCATCAGTAAGAGCGGCGTCAGCATCGCCGGATGAATGGTCGGCCCGCCGATTTTCAAGACACTGGCCGGCTGGTGCAGGGTGTTCCACCAGTCGACCGAGAATTTGATGATCGGCAAATTGACCACGCCGACGAGCGCCAGGACCGCCGCCGCGCGGGCCGCCCGGGTCGGGTCGTCGAAGGCATTCCACAGGGCCAGATAGCCCACATAAAGAAACAACAGGATCAGCACGGAGGTGAGCCGCGCATCCCACACCCACCAGGTGCCCCAGGTGGGCTGGCCCCATAAGGCGCCCGTTATCAGGGCGATCGCCGTAAAGGTTGCGCCAATGGGCGCGGTCGACTTGGCGATCAGGTCGGCGAGGGGATGCTTCCAGATCAGGGCAACGGCGCTGGCGAGCGCCATGGTGGCGTAGGCCGCGAGCGCCATCCAGGCGGCCGGGACATGCACATACATGATGCGCACCGTGTCGCCCTGCTGATAATCGGCGGGCGAGCCCGCGAGGCCCAAATAGAGCCCGGCGGCACCCGACACAAGGCCGAGAGAGGCGCTCCACGGCACCACCCAGCGGGCGATGCGCAGGAAGCGGGCGGGATTGGCGAAACGGTGCAGCACGGGTCCTCCAGCGGTGGCCGCTATTCAAGCGCATGGCGGAGCGCCGCCGCCGCCGCCGGCGGCGCCAACGTTGCCGCCATCAGCAGCAAGGCGCCGAGGATCATGAAATGGCCCTTGGCCCCCGGCCCCGCAACGCTCGCCTCGACCGCGCCGGCGCCAAAAATCAGCACCGGAATATAGAGCGGCAGCACCAGGAGGGTCAGCAGGACGCCACCCCGGCGCGCCCCCACCGTGAGTGCGGCACCGATCGCCCCGATCAGGCTGAGGGTGGGTGTGGCGAGCAGCATGGCCAAGGTCAACGCCCCTAGGCCGGCCGGGTCCATCGCCAGCATGATGGCCAGGAGCGGCGCCGTCACGACCATCGGCAGGCCGGTCGCCAGCCAATGGGCGAGGCATTTGGCCAGCACCGTGAGCGAAGCGGCAAGGGGCGCCATGATCAAGAGGTCCAGGCTGCCGTCCTCGAAATCGGTCTGAAACAGCCGCTCGAGGGAGAGGAGAACCGCCAGGAGCGCCATGATCCACAACAGCCCGGCGCCGGCCCGAGCCAGCATCTGGGTCTCGGGCCCGATGCCAAGGGGAAAGAGCACCGTGCCGAGGACGAAGAACAGCAAGGCGAGGCCGCTCTCGCCGCCCTGGCGGCGAGCGAGCGCCAGATCGCGGCCGACCACCAGCCAAAAGCCGTTCACGGCACCGCCTCGTCATCCGGCCAGGCAATACCCCGCCCCGCGAAATCCGCGAGGTCGAGGCCGTGGGCATCGGGTAGGGCGATTGCCACATTGCTCGAGACGACGGCAAGCCCGCCCTGGGCCCGATGCCGGGCAATGGCGGCCTCGCTCGCCCGGACATTTTCCCGGTCGAGGGCGATGGTCGGTTCGTCCAAAAGCCAAAGCGATGCCGGAATCGCGGCGAGCCGGGCGAGCGCCAGGCGCCGGCGCTGGCCGGCGGAGAGGAAGCGGGCCGGCAGGGATGCCAGCCCATCGAGGCCGAAGGATGCCAGCGCCGGCATGACGCGCTCTGCCGCGACGCCATGTAATCCGGCCCAGAACGCCAGGTTCTGGGCGACGGTGAGGGCGGGCTTGGCGGCGTCGAGATGGCCGAGATAATGAACCCCGGTCCGATAGGCGGCCAGGTCGTCGTCGATCGCGGTACCATGCCAAAGCACCTGGCCGGCGGCGCGGGGCAGGAGACCGGCCAGCAGGCGCAACAGGCTCGACTTGCCGCTACCGTTCGGACCCGTCACCAACAGTGCCTCGCCGGCTGACAGCCGAAAGCCCAGCCCCGCGAAGACCACCCGTTCGGCGCGCACGCACGTCAGATCGCGAGCTTCCAGCATACCCCTGCCCCTCGGCGGCTCGGAACGTAGTCGCCAGCGGCAGTCTTGGGGAAGAAAAAATGCGGCCGGCGAATGGGGGGGATTCGCCGGCCGCGGGGCAGAAGCAAGGACCTCGAAACGAGATCCCGGTTTGACCCTCGCCTTCAAGAGCCAACCTGGGAATGATTTAAGCCGCCAATCGTGGCGCCTTTAGGGCGACACCAGGGCGAGGCGAAGATTTCCGGTCACGGCTTCGCGAGGCGCGCGTGAATGGACGGTCGATCGACACACTTGGTTGCCCGCGCGGCAGGGTCTTGATGCTATATTAACCATTATTCGTTATCCGATAGGTGGCGCGGCGGTTGTCGCCGCCGCATCGCTCGGCGCAGAGGGAGGCCGTCATGTCGGAGCCGGTGAACCCGCTGACTATTCAGCTCCTGGACTGGCTCCTGGCACGCCCCAGAACCCATGGCGACGTGATCGAAACCTGGCGCAGTACATGTCCGCGCCTCTCGGTCTGGGAGGACGCGGTGATCGAAGGCCTGGCCCGTTACGACGGCGAACGCCGCCTGGTCATGCTGACCGACCGGGGCCGGGCGCTCCTCGCTTCGGCCAAGCTGTTGACGGAGTGACCAGCCCGGTAGCCGTTCGTGGGCGCTCTTTATTGGAGTGCCGCCAACCCCTTTGCAAGGAGCCACGCCCTTGTCTCAGATCGGCCGCGATAGCCTGAAGACGCGCCGCACCCTCGCCGTCGGCGATAAGCGCTATGATTATTTCAGCCTGGAGGCCGCCGCCGGCCAGCTCGGCGACATTTCGCACCTGCCATTCTCGCTGAAGATCCTGCTGGAGAATTTGCTGCGCCACGAGGATGGCCGATCGGTCAAGGTCGACGATCTGAAGCAATTCAAGGTGTGGCTCGATACCAGGCGCTCGAGCGCCGAGATCGCCTTCCGGCCGGCCAGGGTGCTGATGCAGGACTTCACGGGCGTGCCCGCCGTGGTCGATTTGGCGGCGATGCGCGAGGCCATGGCGCATCTGGGTGGCAACGCCCAGCGCATCAATCCCCTGGTGCCGGTCGATCTCGTCATCGACCACTCGGTCATGGTCGATGAGTTCGGCGGCCCCAATGCCTTCAAGGCCAATGTGGACTTGGAGTTCGAGCGCAACAAAGAACGCTATGAGTTCCTCCGCTGGGGCCAGAACGCCTTCAAGAATTTCCGCGTGGTGCCGCCCGGCACCGGCATCTGCCATCAGGTCAATTTGGAATATCTGGCGCAAACCGTTTGGACCGCCGATGTGGCGGGCAAGACCGTGGCCTATCCCGACACGCTCGTTGGCACCGACAGCCACACCACCATGGTGAACGGCCTCGCGGTGCTGGGCTGGGGTGTCGGCGGCATCGAGGCGGAAGCCGCCATGCTGGGCCAGCCGGTTTCGATGTTGATCCCCGAGGTGATCGGCTTCCGCATGACCGGCGCCCTCGCGGAGGGGACCACCGCCACCGATCTGGTGCTGGCGGTGACGCAAATGCTGCGCAGCAAGGGCGTGGTCAACAAGTTCGTCGAATTCTATGGCCCGGGCATCAGCCATCTCAGCCTGCCCGATCGGGCGACCATCGCCAACATGGCGCCGGAATATGGCGCCACCTGCGGCTTCTTCCCGATCGACCCGGTGACCATCGGCTTCCTGAAGTTTACCGGCCGCGACCCGGCCCGCGTGGCCCTGGTGGAAGCCTATGCCAAGGCCCAGGGCATGTGGCGCGGTACCGATACGCCGGACCCGATCTTCACCGACACGCTCGAACTCGACGTCGCCACCGTTGAGCCCTCGCTCGCGGGGCCGAAACGGCCGCAGGATCGCGTGGCACTCTCAAAGGTTGCCAGCGAGCTCAAGCCGGTCATCGAACAGATGGGTGGCGGCAGCCGCCAGGTGCCGGTGGCGGGCAGCGACTACCAGATCAGCGATGGCGACGTCGTCATCGCAGCAATCACCAGTTGTACAAACACATCCAATCCGAGCGTGATGGTGGCGGCCGGCTTGCTTGCCAGGAACGCGCTCGCCAAGGGCTTGAAGGCCAAGCCCTGGGTCAAGACGTCGCTGGCGCCCGGCAGCCAAGTGGTCACCGACTATCTGGAGAAGGCCGACCTGCAATCGGCGCTCAACGGGCTCGGCTTCGACCTGGTGGGCTATGGCTGCACCACCTGCATCGGTAATTCCGGGCCCTTGCCCGAGGCGATCGGCGACGCCGTCGACAAGGGTGATCTCGTGGTCGGCGCCGTCCTATCCGGCAACCGCAATTTCGAGGGCCGCGTCCACGCCCAGGTGAAAGTCAACTACCTCGCCTCGCCGCCCTTGGTGGTGGCCTATGCGCTCGCCGGCTCGCTCAAGGTGAATTTCTCGACCGACCCGATCGGCCAGGATGGCGACGGCAAACCGGTGTATCTGCGCGACATCTGGCCCTCCAGCAAAGAGATTGCCGACACGGTGCAGGCCAGCCTGACGCCGGCCATGTTCCTCAACCGCTATGGCAATGTCTTCGAGGGGCCGACCGCCTGGCGGACGATGCACACGCCGCAAGAGGAGACCTATCGCTGGTCGTCGGGCAGCACCTATGTCCAGCTCGCGCCCTATTTCGAGGACATGCAGCCGGTACCCGCGCCGGTCAAGGACGTCACGGGCGCGCGCGTGCTCGCCCTCCTCGCCGACAGCATCACCACCG
Organism: Alphaproteobacteria bacterium; assembly: GCA_009694185.1. Taxonomy (GTDB): domain Bacteria; phylum Pseudomonadota; class Alphaproteobacteria; order SHVR01; family SHVR01; genus SHVR01. The sequence goes on from SHVR01000024.1 coordinate 9,995, forward strand.
ACCATATCTCGCCCGCCGGCAACATCCGGCGCACGAGCCCGGCCGGCGCGTATCTGATCGACCGTCAGGTGCGGCCGCAGGACTTCAACTCCTATGGAGCCCGGCGCGGCAATCACGAGATCATGATGCGCGGCACTTTCGCCAATATCCGCATCCGCAACGAATTGGCGCCGGGCACCGAGGGCGGCGTTACCAAGCATATGCCGAGCGGCGAAGTGATGCCGATCTACGACGCCGCCATGCGCTACCGGGACGCGGGCGTGCCGCTCATCATTCTGGCCGGCAAGGAATATGGCACCGGCTCGTCGCGCGACTGGGCGGCCAAGGGCACCATGCTGCTCGGTGTCAGGGCCGTCATCGCCGAGAGCTTCGAGCGCATCCACCGCTCGAACCTGGTCGGCATGGGGGTGCTGCCGCTGGAGTTCAAGGATGGCGTCGACCGCAAGACCCTCAAGCTCGACGGCAGCGAGACCATCGACGTGACGGGCGTCGAGTCGGGCATCCAGCCGCGCATGGACGTGACCGTCAGGGTGCATCGGGCCGGCGGCAAGACCGACGAGTTCAAGGCGGTGTGCCGGATCGATACCCAGGACGAGATCGAGTATTACCGGCATGGCGGCATCCTGCCCTATGTGCTGCGCGACATGCTGAAGGCGGGGTAGGTTATGCCAAGCCTCGATGAGCTTGACTCATCGAGGCTTGGCCGGCGCGACCGCGCCGCCGCGCGCCTTGACAAGGCGATCGGCGAACTTGGCGCGCGCCTCGGTTCTGGGATCATCGTGATCGTCGAAGAAATGCGGCTGCGCGTCCGAGAGCATCCATCTCAAGCGTAGCAGTCCGGGGTTATCGACCGCGTACCGATCGCGCCGGCCGGTCGCCGGGCAGATCGGCCGGATTGAGCAGGATCAGCGCCAAGGGTCCGACCAGGAGGACCAGCGCCAGATGGCCGAAGGCGAGGCCCCAGCCGAGCAGGCTTTCGCCACCCGCCAAATCCAGCACCACGCCGAACAACAGCGGTCCGAAGAAACCGCCGAGATAGCCGAGCGTCGTGTGGACGGCGAGCGTGGCGCCACGCTGGTCGGGCTTGGCGCTGCCGGTGGAGCCGGCGGTGAGCGACGCGGAATCGGCCCAAATCAACCCGGCATAGACGAAGGCGAGCAATGTGACGACCCAATAGGGCAGCGCCGCCGTGAAGCCGATCAGCGCCGCCATCACGATCGAGGCCGCCATCACCCAGAAGATGAGCCGGCGCCGGCCGAGGCGCCGGGCACATTCGTTGCCGACGACGCTGGCGCCGGTGCCGAAGAGGCCGATCAGGCTTGCGACCAGCGTCGGTGCGATCAGCAGGCTATCCCCGCCACGGGCCGCCACATAAGTCAGAAACGTCACCACCCAGCCGCGCAACGCCGACATCTCCCAGGTATGCACCATGTAGCCGAGGGAGTAGGCGAGCGCCGAGCGGTTGGCCAGAACGGGGCGGAAGTCGAGGAGGGCCGCATCGCCCGGCGCCCGCGGGCGCGGCGCGCGGGCCGGCAGCATGAGCGCCATGATCAGCAAGGCGAGCCCGGCGCCGAGCCCGCCCACGGCGAGGGCCGCCCGCCAGCCGAGCGCCGCCGCCACGATTCCCGCAACGGCGAAGGACAGCGCGCCGCTAATTCCGACCGCGGCGGCGTGGGCCGCTACCGCGCGCGATTGGCGCGGTCCCTCGACCCAATCGCTCAGCGCCTTGAGCCCCGGCATGTAGGTGCCGGCCCAGCCGACACCCATCAAGGTCCTGAAAAAGAGCGCCGACCAGAAGCCATCGGCAAGCCACCCATAGCCCAGCATGGCGAAGGTGGTGAGTGCCGTCGCGGCAAGGTAGATGCGCTTCGGGTCGATGCGGTCGGTGAGCGAGACCAGCACCGGCACGCTCAGCGTGTAGCCCGCGTAATAGATGCCGGTCAGCCAGCCCGCCTCGGTATTGGAGAGCCGCCAGAGATCGATGAAAGTCGGCAGCAGCGCCGGCACCGCGAAGGCGCCCAATTGTGCCACCGACTGGGCGGCGCACACCGCCCAGATCAAGCGGCCGACTGGCATTCCCTCCCCCTTATTTATGTCAGCTCGCCGCAATCCCCTTCTGAAGCAAACCCGCCAGCCGGCGGGTGAAGGCCGCCGGATCGGGCAGCGGCTCGCCCTCGACGATACGCGCCTGGTCGAGCAGCACATGCGCCATGTCGACGACCGTATCATGGGCGCCCGCGTCGCCGAGGCGCGCGACCAGGCCCCTGATCAAGGCGTGGCGCGGATTGAGCTCCAGGATGCGCTTGCTGATCCGGTCGGTCTGGCGGTGCTGCTTCAAGAGACGCTCGAGATGCAGGTCCATGTCGCCGGCATCGGCCACCAGGCAGACCGGGCTGTCGGTCAGGCGGTTCGAGCCACGCACGTCCTTGACCCCGTCCTTGAGGGTGAGCTTGAACAAGGCGATGAGGCCGCCAAGGTCGACCGCCGGCTCGTCCCTCGCCGGGGCGCTCTCGACCGGTTCTATCGTCGCCAACTCGTCGGTGCCGCGGGTCACCGAGCGGAGCGGCTTTTCGCCATGGGAGCCGACCGCCGGTATCCAGAATTCGTCGACCGGATCGGCGAGCAACAGCACCTCGATGCCGCGCGCCTTGAAACCCTCGAGTTGCGGGCTTTGGGTCAAGGCCGCGCCCGCGTCGCCGGCGATGTAATAGATTGCCTCCTGGCCCGGCCGCATGCGGCCCATATAGTCGGCGAGCGTGACCCAGCCATCGGCGGCGGTCGACCGGAACCGCGCCAGCTTCAAAAGCGTCTCGCGCTGGCTCGGGTCCTCATAAAGGCCCTCTTTCAGGACGGCGCCGAAATTGCCCCAGAACGCGGCATAAGCCTCGGGCTCGGCTTCCGCCTTGCGTTCCAGCTCGCCCAGCACACGGCGCGTGATGGTCGCGCGGATCTGGGCCAGCACGGGATTGTTCTGCAACATTTCGCGGCTGATGTTGAGGGGCAGATCCTGGGAATCGACCACCCCGCGCAGGAAGCGCAACCAGCCCGGCACCAGGTCCTTGGCGTCATCGGTGATGAAGACGCGCCGCACATAGAGCTTCACGCCGGGTCGGTGATCGGGATGAAAGAGGTCGAGCGGCTTCGCCGAGGGAACGAACAGAAGGCCCGTATATTCGACCTTGCCCTCGACCGAGTAGTGGAGGGTGAGCCACGGCGTATCGAAGGCGTGGGCGACGTGGCGATAGAATTCCTTGTACTGGCCCTCAGCGATCTCGCTCCTGGCGCGCGTCCACAAGGCGGAGGCATCGTTGACGGTCTCGGCCTCGCCTTCGCCCGCGAGCTCGATCGGCACCGCGATATGGTCCGAATAGGTCTTGATGATGTGGCGGAGGCGATGCGGGTCGAGATATTCGTCCTCGCCGGGCCGCAGATGCAGCACCACATCGGTGCCGATGGCCTCCTTGCCGGCTGCGGCGATGGAGAAGGCACCTTTGCCGTCCGACCGCCAGCGCCAGGCCGCCGTCTCGCCGGCCTTCAGGCTGAGGACGTCCACCTGGTCCGCCACCATGAAGGCCGAGTAGAAGCCGATCCCGAACTGGCCGATGAGCGCCATGTCCTTGCGCGCGTCGCCGCTCATCTGGTCGACGAAGGCGGCCGTACCCGACTTGGCGATGGTGCCGAGATGCTGCACCAGATCGTCCCGGTTCATGCCGATGCCATTGTCGCGGACCGTTAGCGCGCGGGCCGGCTTGTCGACCGCGACCGTGATCTTGAAGGCGCCCGCGTCAGGCGCCAAGTCCGGCTGGGTGAGCGCCAAGTAGCGCCGCCGGTCGCAGGCGTCGGAGGCGTTCGAGATCAACTCGCGCAGGAAAATTTGCTTCTCGGAATAGACCGAGTGGATCATGAGGTCGAGAAGCCGGCCGACCTCCGCCTGAAAGGCCTGGGTTTCTTCGGTCATGTCTTTGATGTTCCCCGTCGTCAAAGCGGCCGCGATGGACTTGGCTGTAGGCATATGGGAGACTGTCGTTCGGCGGGTCAAGGTCTGGAAACGGACGCGTGACCGGACCCTGAACGCGGACGATGCCCGTAGCAGGGGGGACCGCGACCATGCAACTGCCACTGCAAGTTACCTTCCGCGACATCGATCCCTCGGAGGCCGTCGAGGCACGCATTCGCGAGCGCGCCGAGCGCCTCGACCGTTTTCACGAACGTATCATGGGCTGCCGCGTGCGAGTCGCCGCACCCCGCCGTCAGGGGCGCAAGGGGCACATCTACCAAATCCGTATCGAACTCACGGTTCCCGGCGATACACTGATCATCAACCGTGCCCATCCGGTGAGCCAGTCCCATGAGGACGTCTATGTCGCCATTCGCGATGCCTTCGACGCGGCGGAGCGGCAACTCGATGCCCAATCCAAACGCCAGCAGGGTGAAATCAAGACCCACGCCACACCACCGCACGGGCGCGTCAGCCGGCTGTTCCGCGACCAGAACTATGGCTTCATCACCGATTCGGAGGGCACGGAAATCTATTTCCACGCCAACAGCGTCACCAATGATGGTTTCCCCCGGCTCGAATTCGGCAGCGAAGTCCGATATACCGCCGCCGAGCGGGAGAGCGAAAAAGGCCCACAGGCCAGCACCGTGCATGTGCTCGCCAAGAACCATCACATCGTGGGCTAGTCGCGGCAATCCGAGGGTCAAGGCCATGGCCGACGCCCCCCACGCGGTCGCGCGCCGGGCGCTCATGGCCGAGATCGCCGCCGAAGTCCGGGCGACGGCCGGCTGGACGGGTCGCCAAACCCTGAAGCCGGCCGTCACGGCCGCCCTCATGCGGGTGCCGCGCCATGCCTTCGTGCCGGGGAAGTTCCGGACGACCGCCTATGAGAATCATCCCCTGCCGATCGGCCATGGGCAGACCATATCGCAACCCTATATCGTCGCCATCATGACGGAGTTGCTGGACCTGGCGCCGACCCGCCGCGTGCTCGAGATCGGTACGGGCTCCGGCTATCAGGCGGCCGTGCTGGCGGAGCTGGCGGGCGAGGTCTACACGATCGAGTCGATTCCCGCCCTCGCCGACATGGCGCGCCGGCACCTCGTGGCGCTCGGCTATGCCAATATCCATGTGCTGGTGGGCGATGGCTCGTTTGGCTGGGCCGCCCGGGCGCCCTATGATCGCATCATCGTGACGGCCGCCGCCCCGCATATCCCGACCGCCCTCATCGACCAGCTCGTCCTGGAGGGCCGCATGGTGCTTCCCCTCGGGCCCGAAGGTGGCGAGCAATATCTCACCCTGGTTACCAAGAGCGTCCGCGGCCGCGTGGCCGAACAACGCCTATTGCCGGTTGCCTTCGTTCCCCTGCTCGGCTCGGTCCGGCATTGAACGCGCCACTGCCGCAGCACCCCAAGCTGGCCCGCCCGGGAACGCGACTCACCGCCGTTCTCGGCCCCACCAACACGGGCAAGACCTATCTGGCGGTCGAGCGCATGCTCGGCCACCAGTCGGGCATGATCGGCTTTCCGCTGCGCCTCCTGGCGCGCGAGAATTACGACCGTATTGTCGCCGTGAAGGGGGCCAGGGCCGTGGCGCTGGTCACGGGCGAAGAGAAGATCCTGCCCCCGGAGGCGCGCTATTTCGTCTGCACGGTCGAATCGATGCCGCTCGACCGGCGGGTGGGCTTCCTTGCCATCGACGAGGTGCAGATGGCCGCCGACCCGGCGCGCGGCCACATCTTCACCGACCGTCTCCTCCACGCCCGGGGCCTCGACGAGACCATGCTGCTCGGGGCCGAGACCGCCCGGCCGCTGATCCGGGCACTGGTGCCCGGCATCGACTTCATCAATCGGCCGCGCTTTTCCACCCTCGCCTATACGGGTCCGCGCAAAATCACGCGGCTGCCGCCCCGAAGCGCCATTGTCGCGTTCTCCGCGGCCGAGGTCTATCGCCTGGCCGAACTCATTCGCCGCCAGCGCGGTGGCACGGGCGTCGTGCTCGGCGCCTTGAGCCCGCGCGCCCGCAACGCCCAGGTCGGCATGTATCAGGCGGGTGAGGTCGATTATCTGGTGGCGACCGACGCCATCGGCATGGGCCTCAATATGGACGTGAAGCATGTTGCCTTCGCGGGCCTCAGAAAGTTTGACGGTCGCCAGCCGCGCGCCCTTGGCGCCGCCGAGATCGCCCAGATCGCCGGCCGTGCCGGCCGGCACATGAGCGACGGCACCTTCGGGTCCACCGAGGAGGTGGGTGCCATCGATCCCGAATTGGTGGAGCGAGTCGAAGGCCATCGCTTCGACGCGCTCAAGTCCTTCTATTGGCGCAACGTCGATCTGGACTTCCAACGCATCGACACCCTGCTGGCCAGCCTGGAGCGCCGCTCGCCCCATCCCTGCCTCATTCGGGTCCGCGAAGGCGAAGACCATGTGGCGCTTGGCGTCTTGGCTCGCGATCGGGCGATCGCCGACCTCGCCAACCGGCCGGACCGGGTCCGCCTCCTCTGGGACGTCTGTCAGATCCCGGATTTTCACCAGACCCTGACCGACAGCCATACCCGCCTGCTCGGCCGCATCTTCGCTTTTCTGGTCGAACCCGGCGGACGGCTGCCGGCCGACTGGATGGCGCGCCAGCTCGACCGGCTCGACCGGACCGACGGCGATCTCGATGCCTTGATGGCGCGGATCGCCAACATCCGCACCTGGACCTATGTCGCGCACCGCCCCGATTGGGTTGGCGATCCGGTGCACTGGCAGGAGCGCGGCCGGGCGCTCGAGGACAAACTGTCCGACGCCCTGCACGAACGCTTGACCCAACGCTTCGTCGACCGGCGCGCGGCCGTGCTCGTTCGCCGCCTCGCAGGCGGCGGCGAGCTGCTCGGCGCCGTGACCAAGAGCGGCGAGGTGCTTGTAGAGGGCGAATATGTCGGGCTGCTCGCGGGCTTTCGATTCACGCCCGACCGGGTCGAACATGGCGACGACACGCGCTCGCTCATGCACGCCGCGCAACGGGTGCTGCGGAGTGAAATCGATTATCGCCTGAGCCGGCTCGAACGGGCGGACGATGCAGCCTTCACGCTCGCCGACGACGGGCGGCTGCTTTGGGATGATGCGCCGGTCGCATTCCTGGCGCCGGGTGCCGCCATCCTGACGCCCAGGGTTGAGGCATTCGGCAGTGACCTCCTCGACAATGAGGACCGGCAACGCATCCGGCGGCGGCTGGAAAACTGGCTTGAAGCCCATCTGGCGAGCCATCTCGGTTCCCTCCACGGCCTCGCCAAGGCCGACATAAGAGGCCCGGCACGCGGCATCGCCTACCAACTCGCCGAGGCTTTGGGCCTGGTGCCGCGCCGGCAAGTGCGCCCGCAAGTGGCGGCGCTCGGTGACGCCGATCGCCAGGCGCTCGGACACCTTGGCATCCGCATCGGTACCGAGTCGCTCTACATGCCGGTGCTGTTCCGGGGGCGAACCGCCCGCCTGACCCTGATCCTGTGGCGGATCGGCGCGACGGCCGCGACGGGACAGCCCGTCCGGCCGCCGCGGGGCCTGCTCTCCTTCGCGGCCGAGCCCGGCGTGCCGGACAGCTTTTACGCGGCACTCGGTTATCGTACCCTTGCCGGCCGCGCCGTCAGGGCCGACCGGCTGGAGCATCTCGCGGCGGAACTCCGCCGTCGCAACCGGCTTGGTCCCTTCGCGCTCGACGGCCCCCTCGCGGCCCTGGTTGGTTGCCCTCGGGGCGAGCTCTCGGCCATGGTGCTGGCACTCGGCTATCGGGCGGCGGAAGGCGAGAGCCTGTTCATCCAGGTGGCCAAGCGGCGGCGCCCAAACGCGCCGCGGCCGGCGCTCTCGGAACCGGACTCGCCATTCGCCAAGCTCCGCGCACGGCCCGGCATGCCATGAACGAGCCGACCCAGCGCCTCGACAAATGGCTCTGGTGCGCGCGGTTCTTCAAGACCCGCCCGCTCGCCACCAGTCTGTGCGGCGCCGGGCGCATCCGGGTCAATCGCATACCGGTCGCCAAGGCCCATTATGCCGTCCGGATCGGCGACGTGCTAACCTTCCCCCAGGGCCGGGACATTCGCGTGATCCGTATCCTCGCGTTCGCCGAGCGGCGCGGACAGGCGAGCGAGGGCCGCTTGCTCTACGCCGACCTGGCCGAAGCGGGAGTGACGGCGGCGAGGGAAGCTTAAGAGCTGACAGGAGAAGCGAACCGCAATGGCCCTGACCGACTGCCTCGCCGTCCAGATCGCCCGTCTCTTCGAGCCCGAGACGGCGCACCGCCTGGCGCTCGGTGCCATCGAGCGGGGCTTCTTCGGCGCGCCGCCGCAATCCGACGATCCGGCGCTGGCGACGCGGGTCTTCGGCCTCGAATTCGCGAACCCGATCGGCATCGCCGCCGGCTTCGACAAGAATGCCGAGGCGGTGGACGGCTCCCTTGGCCTCGGCGGCGGCTTCGTCGAAGTGGGTGGCGTCACGCCCATGCCCCAGGCCGGCAATCCCCGCCCGCGCCTGTTTCGCCTGCGTGCCGACCAGGCGGTCATCAACCGCATGGGTTTCAACAATGCGGGCGTCGCGATGGTCCGCGAACGCCTGCGGCGGTTCCGCGGAGACGGGCGCTGGCGAACCGGCATCGTTGCCGCCAACCTAGCCAAGAACCGCGACAGCAGGGACGCCGCCGCCGACTACGCCGAAGGCGCGGCAGCCCTGGCGCCGCTGGTCGATTTGCTGGTGGTCAATGTGTCCTCGCCGAACACGCCCGGGTTGCGCGATCTGCAGGGCCCGGACGCCCTGATCGCCATTTTGGCGCGCGTCGACGCCGCCATCACCCAATCCAACACGAGCCAACGCCCGGCCCTCCTGGTCAAGGTGGCGCCCGACCTGACGCCGGCCGACATCGCCGACATCGCCCAAGTCGTCATGACCACCGAAAGCACGGGCCGGCGCATCGTCGCCGGGCTCGTCATCGCCAACACGACGCTTGAGCGGCCCACCAGCCTCACCAGCCCAGAGCGAAACGAGGCGGGCGGCCTCAGCGGCCGGCCGCTGTTCGAGCTCTCGACGCGCGTGCTAGGCGATTTTTACCGGGCGACCGGCGGCCGGCTGCCGCTGGTTGGTGTCGGCGGCGTTGCAAGCGGCGCCGACGCCTATACCAAGATCCGTGCCGGGGCGTCCCTGGTCCAACTCTACACAGCCTTGGTCTACCAGGGGCCGGGCCTGCTCCGGACCATCAAGCGCGAACTCGCGGCGCTGCTGCGCCGCGACGGGTTCGAAGCGGTGAGCAACGCCGTGGGGGCCAACCATGGCTGACGGCCAGGCCGGCAATTAACCTGCCTTCAACCATCCCGCGCCATGCTGGCCCTATGCGAACCCAAGGTCCGGCCAACATGGGCGCCCTATTTCATTGGATAATTGGCGTTTCCTACACCATCGTCGCCGGACTCGGCGCGGCATCGCTGACCGTCTATTGGCCGTTCGGCGAAGCGATGTTGGCGGCCGGCCTGCTGTTCCTCGCCGGCGGTCTACTGCACCAAGTCTATTCCGGCCGGTTGCGCGCGCGGGAACTCCGGTCCGAGATCCGCGCCCTGCGCGGCCTTTACAGCGAAATCCAAGGCGAACTGGCGCGCGCGCACGGAGGTCGGCCATATCCTCGCGGCCATCGAGGCGAGCGGTGGCGCCGGCAACAAACAGCAAGAAGTCATTAGCGAGCTGAAGGTGCTGCACAATTTGGTCCAGAAACTCTGGAAGAGCAAGCAGGGCACCGCCGCCCAGGCTATCGCCACGGACCAACCGCCCGCGCCGGCCCCATCCGTACCCGGTGCCAATCGCGACACCAAGCCGGCCGCCCCGCCGCCCATGGCAGCCCCCGCGAACGACGAGCGTATGCTGGCGATTGTCCGCGATGCCTTGGCAAACGGCCGGGTCGACCTGTTCCTGCAACCGATCGTCACCTTGCCGCAACGGCGACGGCGTTTCTATGAATGTTATTCGCGCATCCGCGCCGACGACGGCAGCCATATATTGCCCGAGCACTATATTGCGGTCGCCGAACGCGAGGGCCTGATCACCGCCATCGACAACATGCTGTTGTTCCGTTGCATGCAGCTCATCCGCAAAGCCCGGGCGAAGAATCCGGAAGTCGGCTTCTTCTGCAATATTTCCGGACACAGTCTTGCCGATCCGGATTATCTCGGCGATCTCGTGGCCTTCGTCGGCCAGCACGCCAACCTGGCCGGCGCCCTGGTGTTCGAATTGGCGGAGCCGGATCTCCACCTGATCGACGATCGGGCTCGCCTGGAGCTGGACCGGCTGGCCAATGCGGGCGCGCGCTTTTCACTCGACAAGGTGACCCAGCTACCGCTCGATGGCGCGGCGCTTGCCCGCGACAATATCAGCTTCGTCAAGGTCGCGGCGAACCGCATGGGCGATCCGAGCAGCAATTCGCCGAGCCAGCTTCGCCGCTCGCTGGAGAGCCACGGCATCGCCCTCATCATCGAGAAGCTGGAAACGGAAAAAGACCTGATCGAGCTGCTCGATCACGATCTTCCCTACGGCCAGGGTTATTTGTTCGGCGCCCCCCGTCTGACTCAAGCGGCCTGACCCAGGCAGCCTGACCGACGCGCCCCTTTCCTTGGCCCTGAAGCCATGGCACATAGGGCCGCCATGACCGACCCCCAACCGATGCGCTTCCTCGACGGCATCCAGCCGATCGTCGACGCCTATGACGGCTTCATCCTCGACCTTTGGGGCTGTCTGCATGACGGCATCCGGGCCTATCCGGGTGTGCGCGACTGCTTGCTGGCACTGCGTCGACGAGGCAAGCGGATTTGCCTGCTCTCCAACGCACCCCGCCGGATCGCGTCCGTCATCCGACGCATCGAGCCCATGGGCCTCACGGCCGATCTCTATGACGAGATCCTGTCATCGGGCGAGGCCACCTGGCGAGCGCTCGCGGACCGCGCCGACCCCTGGCACGCGGCACTCGGCCGGCGCTGCTGGCATATGGGGCCGGCCAAGGACAATGACGTGCATGAGGGAACCGGCCTCACCATGGTCGCCGGACCCGACGGCGCGGATTTCGTGCTGGCGACCGGCATCCACCACGCCCACGAGACCGTGGCGGAGCATGAAGGCGAACTGGCCGCCGCCCGGCGCCGCAACTTGCCGATGATTTGCGCCAATCCCGACCTGGTTGTCATGGTTGGCGAGGACATGCAGGTCTGCGCCGGCTCGTTCGCCCGGCGCTACCAGGAATTGGGCGGTGAAGTCTTCTATCACGGCAAGCCGCATGCCCCGGTTTACCAAGTCTGTTTCGAGCTCATCGGCATCCCCGATCGCCGGCGCATCCTGGCGGTCGGGGATTCGCTGCGCACCGATGTGGCCGGCGCCAACGCGGCCGGGATCGACTGCCTGCTGATTACGAGCGGCATCCATGGCGAGGAATTCGGCCTCGATTCCGCCGGCAAACCCGATCGGGATCGCATCCGGGCCGCCATCGCCCGAGAGCGGCACCGGCCGAACGGTATCATCCCGGCGTTTACATGGTAGGGTGGCGGCTCCTCTGCGGATCCGAGGGCATGGCTTGCTGCACGACACATTGGCGCGCGACGGAAATTGGTTGTTTCGCTGGCGTGGCGTGCTGCCGTTCCTGATCCTGCCCCTGATCGCCTTGGCCTTCGACAACATGTTGAATACCGAAGCCATATCGCCCCGCATGACCAACGCCACCGAGTTCCTGGGGCTCGCCATTTCGGTCATGGGCTTGGCGCTCCGCTGCCTGGTCGTGGGGTATGCGGCACCCGGAACTTCGGGCCGCAATACCCGCGGACAGCGCGCCGACAGCTTGAACACCGACGCCGCCTATGCCCTGATGCGGCACCCGCTATATCTTGCCAACTATCTCATTCTGCTGGGTATTCTCCTCATCACCCATACCGTCTGGCTGATCGTGATCGTGACCCTCGCCTATACGCTTTATTATGAGCGGATCATGCTGAGGGAAGAGCAATTCTTGGTTGCGAATTTCGGTGATGACTTCCGCCGCTGGGCCAGCCGGACGCCGGCGATTTTTCCCCGCCTCACCGCCTGGCGGCGGCCCGACCGGCCATTCTCCTGGCGCCGGATATCGCGGTCCGAATATGGCGCGGTGCTGGTGATCGCCATCGGTTTCGGCGGCATCGAGGGGGCCGAGTGGTTGGCTGCGGGCGACCCGAGCGACCTGGTCTGGGTAATCGCCTCGGCGATCGCCATCCTGGCCGCCCTTACCCTGCGCGCCGTGAAAAAAACCACAAGCTGGCTCGACCACTGAGCGATCGCTCAGTAAAGCGTAACTTTACAGGTTTCAGTCGGCTTGATAGACCGAAGGCGTGAAAATTCGGAACGTTGTTCACAAGGGACTAAAGCGCCGCGTGGAGAAAGCGCCGCGTGGAGAAAGACGAATTGTCTGGGCCGCCGGCTGCTTCGGTCGAGAAAATCCGCAATATCGTGTCTTACTTGCAGGACATGGCCAACCCTGGCGAGCTTCGGCATATCCCGAACTGGAAAGCGCATCAGCTCACGGGCGTCCGCAAGGGCACCTGGAGTCTGGCCGTCACCCGGCTGCTCGTGGCGCGTAACAAGCCGGCGCCAATCGGTTATAGTGATTATCGCAATTACGACGGGGCGCGCAAAAAAATTTCCAATTTTTTAGTATTTTATGCATTATTAACTACTTATTGGTTTTTCTTTGGCTTTCCGATGGGGCGTATGTTGCGGAAAAGGAAATTTCTCGGGCGCCCGCGAGAACGTGGCCGCGCGGTCCATGGACGGACTTTTCCAAGCCGCGATATAATTCGGTCGCGGTAAGCACATTCCAACAGGACATGACGATGGCGGACTTTCCCGAGCGGACACTGGAAGACTGGCGGCGGGAGGCGAGCCGGGACTTGGCGGGCACCGCGCCCGAGACGCTGATCTGGGCCACACCCGAGGGTATTCCCGTCAAGCCGCTCTATACGGCGGCCGACCTGGAAGGCATCGAGCATCTTGGCACCATGCCCGGCTTCGCACCCTTCCTGCGTGGCCCACGCGCCACCATGTTCGCCAACCGGCCCTGGACGATTCGCCAATATGCCGGCTTTTCCACGGCCGAGGAATCGAACGCCTTTTACAAGACGGCGCTCAGGGGCGGCCAGAAGGGCCTATCCGTCGCCTTCGATCTGGCGACCCACCGGGGCTATGACTCCGATCATCCCCGCGTCGTCGGCGACGTCGGCAAGGCGGGTGTGGCGATCGATTCCGTCGAGGACATGAAGATTCTCTTTGACGGCATCCCGCTCGGCAACATCAGCGTGTCGATGACCATGAACGGCGCTGTCCTGCCGGTGCTGGCGAGCTTCATCGTGGCGGGCGAAGAGCAGGGTGTTGCCATCGCCAAGCTCTCGGGGACGATCCAGAACGACATCCTCAAGGAGTTCATGGTCCGCAACACCTACATTTACCCACCGGCGCCGAGTATGCGGATCGTGGCCGACATCATCGAGTACACGGCCCAGCACATGCCGCGTTTCAACTCGATCTCGATCTCCGGCTACCACATGCACGAAGCCGGTGCGACGGCGGTGCAGGAACTGGCCTTCACGCTGGCCGACGGCCTCGAATATGTGCGCGCCGCCCGAGCCAAGGGTCTCGACATCGACGCCTTCGCGCCCAGGCTCTCCTTCTTCTGGGCGATCGGCATGAACTTCTTCATGGAAATCGCCAAGCTGCGCGCCGGCCGCTTGCTGTGGGCGCGGCTCATGGCGCCGTTCGAGCCGAAGAAGCCCGAGAGCCTGGCGCTGAGGACCCACTGCCAGACCTCGGGTGCCAGCCTTCAGGCCCAGGACCCCTACAACAATGTGGTGCGCACAACCCTCGAAGCACTCGCGGCCGTGCTGGGTGGAACCCAGTCGCTGCACACCAACGCCCTCGACGAGGCCCTCGCCTTGCCGACCGCCTTCTCGGCGCGCATCGCCCGCAACACCCAGCTCATCCTGGCCGAGGAGACCGGCATCCCCCATGTCGTCGACCCGCTGGCCGGCAGCTATTACCTCGAAAGCCTGACCCAGAGCCTCGCCAGGGCCGCCTTCGACCTGATCCAGGAGGTCGAGGCCCTGGGTGGCATGACCCGGGCGGTCGAGGCCGGTATGCCCAAGCTCAGGATCGAGGAATCGGCGGCCCGGCGTCAGGCTCGCATCGACCGGGGCGAGGACGTGGTCGTGGGCGTCAACAAATACCCCCCGGAAACGGCCGACGCGGTAGAGCTGTTGGAGATCGACAATGCCAAGGTGCGCGAATCCCAGGTGGCGCGAATCCACCGCATCCGCCGGTCGCGCGACGCGGCGCGGTGTCAGGCGGCGCTTGGGGCGCTGAGCCAGTCGGCGGAAAATGGCGCCGGCAATTTGCTGGCGCTCGCCATCGAGGCCGCCCGCGCGCGCGCCACGGTCGGCGAGATATCGGATGCCCTCGAAGCGAGTTGGGGCCGCTATACGGCGACTATCCGGAGCGTCTCCGGCGTCTATGCCCAGGCCTATGAAGGCGATGCCGAATTTGCCCGCATCCGCGCCGACGTCGCCGCCTTCGCCGAGGAGGAGGGCCGCCGGCCGCGCCTCCTGGTGTGCAAGCTCGGCCAAGACGGCCATGATCGGGGCGCCAAGGTGATCGCGACCGCGTTCGCCGATATCGGCTTCGACGTGGATGTGGGGCCGCTTTTCCAGACCCCGGGCGAGGCGGCGCGCCAGGCGATCGAAAACGATGTGCATGTGGTCGGCGTTTCGACCCAGGCGGCCGGGCACCGCACCCTGGTGCCGGAACTGGCGGTTGAGCTGAAGAAGCTCGGCGGCAGCGATATCCTGGTGGTCTGCGGCGGCGTCATCCCGGCCCAGGATTACGAGTTCCTGACCGCCAAGGGGGTGAGCGCCATCTACGGTCCCGGTACCAATATTCCCAAAGCGGCCCTGGAGATCCTGGGCTTGCTGCGCACCAAGCGCCTGGCCGCTTGAGCGTCGCCACGCCCGCGCCGCGCCCTGAACCGAAGGGACCCGATGCCCGCGCGATCGTCGCCGGCGACCGGCGGGCGCTGGCGCGCGCCATCACCCTCATCGAATCGACCCGCGCCGACCATCGTCGCCGGGCGGAGGCGTTGCTCGATGCCTTGTTGCCGCATACCGGCCGGTCCATCCGTCTCGGCATCTCGGGCCCGCCGGGCGTCGGCAAGTCGACCTTCATCGACGCCCTCGGCCGCCACCTCATCGCCCTCGGCCGCCGGGTCGCCGTGCTGGCGGTCGATCCCTCCTCGAAGGTGAGCGGCGGTTCGATCCTGGGCGACAAGACGCGCATGGCGCACTTGACCGAGAGCCGCACCGCGTTCGTCCGGCCATCGCCCACCGCCGGAACCTTGGGCGGCGTTGCCCGGCGCACCCGCGAGGCGATGCTGGCCTGCGAGGCGGCCGGCTTCGACGCGATTCTAGTGGAGACCGTGGGCGTCGGCCAGTCGGAGACCGCGGTTGCCGACATGGTGGATATGTTCATGCTGCTGTTGCTGCCGGCGGGCGGCGACGAGCTGCAAGGCATCAAGCGCGGTATCGTCGAAATGGCCGACTTGCTGGTCGTCAACAAGGCCGATGGCGAACTGGCGGAAGCCGCCAAGCGCACGGCCGGCGACTATGCCAGTGCCGTCCACATGCTCAGGCCCGCCTCGACCCATTGGAGCGTGCCGGTGCTGACCTGCTCGGCCCTCAACGCCACCGGCATCGACGCGGTCTGGGCCGCGGTCGAGCGCTATGTGGCGGCGCTCGCCAAGAGCGGCGAGATCGAGCGCCGCCGCGCCCGCCAATCCCGCGAATGGCTGTGGAACGAAGTCAACGAAACGTTGCGGGCGGCACTCAAGGCACATCCTGGCGTGCGCGCCATGGTGGGCGAGCTCGAAGCCAAGGTGACGGCAGGCACGCTGGCACCCCCCGCCGCCGCGCGCCTGCTGCTCGATGCCTTTCTCGGGCGGGGGTCGTAACTTCGGCACCGCCTTCAGCCGTCTTGCAAACCGGCCAGACCGTCGCCGATCATGATAGCGCGCAGCCCGGCCGACAGCGCGGTCCGCCGCATCTGGACATCGGCGGTGACAATGGGCGCCGCCAAAGTCCGCGCCAGGGAGATATAGACCGCATCATGGACGGAACCACCATGGGCGTGGGCGATGTCGAACGGCAGGTGCCGATAACCACTCACCGGGATCAAACGGACGTCGTCCGGAAGAGTTTGATCCAGGATCTGGCGAACCATGCTCGCATCGAGCTCGCGACGACGAACCGCCCGTAACAGCACACTCGCAACCTCGATATGCAGCGACTCGGGGCCGACCAGATCATGGCCAGACCCAAGCAGGGCAACGACTGGCTCGGCGGGACCAACCGGCAAGTACCAGGTCACCACGACGCTGGCATCGACAACGACGATCAACGCTCTCGATCCTCGCGAATCTCGCGCACGGGATCGCCGGTGTAACGACCCACCAGACTATCGCGAATCGCCAGGGCCCTTTCGACACTGGCGCGCCGGTCGGGACGCACACCCGCCTCCAGGATCGCTCGCACCTCCGCTTCGAGCGATCGGTGGTTGATGCGTGCCCGATCCTTGAGCCGGGTGTACACGTCGTCCGACAGGTTCCTAACCGTGAGCTGTGGCATTAGGTTCTCGCGGGACAACTTTGACTCATAAGTGCATTCAATATGCCTTCACCAATGTTGTCAATAAGCCGGGGGCGTTTCGCCTTGACCCACCTCGCCCCGGACAGTACAACCCGCGCTCCATCCTTTCGGCGCAGAGACGCATAGGATTTGGCTCATGGCCCGACGTTGCGACATCACCGGCAAAGGCGTCCAATACGGCAATAATGTCAGCCATGCCAACAACAAGACCCGGCGCCGCTATTTGCCGAACCTGCAATACCAGGCGCTGCTGAGCGACACGCTCGGCATGTCGATCGGCCTCAGGCTGTCGACCCAGGCGATCCGTACCATCGAAAAGAATGGCGGCCTCGACGCCTTCCTGCTGGCCGAGCGCAACGCGAAGTTGGCGCCCGAGGCCCGCAAGATCAAGCGCCGCATCGCCCGCGCCCAGGCCGCCAAGACCGCGGCCGCCAAGGCCGGTTGAGCGACACCTCGTAGACTGAAAACGGCCCGAAGGAAGGCGGCGGTGGAGCCTACCGCGCCGCGCGACTTTGCCTGCCCATCGGATCGCCACGCGGTGCCCCGCCACGCGGCGAGGTGCGCCTGGCCGGCCCCTTGGCCGCGCCGCCCCGCGCCGCCTCTTCCTCGAATAGGGTCGCCAACTGTTCCATCATCGTGCCGCCAAGCTGGTCGGCGTCGAAGATGGTGACGGCGCGGCGATAGTAGCGGGTCACGTCATGGCCGATGCCGATGGCCACCAGTTCAACCGGCGAGCGCGTCTCGATCCAGGTGATCACATCGCGCAAGTGGCGCTCGAGATAGTTGCCGGGATTGACTGAGAGGGTCGAGTCGTCGACCGGCGCGCCATCGGAGATGACCATCATGATGCGCCGCTCTTCGGTCCGGCCCAGCAGGCGATTATGCGCCCAAATCAGCGCCTCGCCATCGATATTCTCCTTGAGGATGCCCTCGCGCAGCATCAGGCCGAGGTTCTTCCGCGTCCGCCGCCAGGGCTCGTCGGCCGATTTGTAGACGATGTGACGGAGATCGTTGAGCCGGCCCGGATTGGGCGGCTTGGCCGCCGCGATCCATTTCTCGCGCGACTGGCCGCCCTTCCAGGCGCGGGTGGTGAAGCCCAGAATCTCGACCTTGACGCCGCAGCGCTCCAGCGTGCGCGCCAGGATGTCGGCGCTCATCGCGGCGACGGTGATCGGCCGGCCGCGCATGGAGCCCGAATTGTCGATCAGGATGCCCACCACCGTGTCGCGGAACTCCATCTCCTTCTCGATCTTGTAGGTGAGCGCGTGCATCGGGTTGGTGACGACCCGAGAGAGCCGGGCGGCGTCGAGCAAGCCCTCTTCGAGATTGAATTCCCAGCTGCGGGTCTGCTGGGCCATGAGCCGGCGCTGCAGGCGATTGGCGAGGCGCGTCACCACACCCTGGAGATGGGCGAGCTGCTGGTCCAGATGGCTCCTGAGCCGGGTCAATTCGTCGGCATCGCAGAGTTCGATCGCCTCCACCACCTCGTCGAACTCGGCCGTGAACGGGTGATAAATTTGCGAGAGATCGTTCTTGCCCGAGGGCGGCGTATGCAAGGGCGACGAGCGGCCCGGCTCGTCCTCGCCCGTGCCCGGCATCATCTCGGCCGCGGCATCGTCGGCGCCTGCCTCGGCGCCGTCGTCCGACTGGCTGTCGTCCATGTCGGCGCCTTCCGCCGTCATCGGATTGGCCGACGAGCTGTCGGCGCCATCGGCATCGCTTTCCGACTGGTTCTGGTCCTCGCCCTCGCTCTCTTCCTGCTGATCCTGGTCGCTTTGCGGCAGATCATCGGCGAGTTCGAGATCGGCCAACACGCGGCGCAAAATCCGTGCGAACTGCGCCTGGTTGTCGATATGGTTGGCGAGTTCCGACATCGACTTGCCGGCCCGCTCGTGCAGGTCCTGGCGCCAAAGTTCGCACATGCGCTCGGCGCTTTCCGGCGGTTTGCTGCCGGTCAGGATTTCGCGCGTCAAGAGAGCCATGACATCGGCGAGCGGCGCTTCCTCGCGGTCGGAGACATGGGCGAAGCCCTGGCGGCGACAGCGTTCTTCCAACGCCGCCGTCAGGTTCTGGGCGACGCCCCTCATCTGGCGTGCCCCGATCGCCTCGACCCGCGCCTGCTCGACGGCATTGAAGACCGCGCGCGACACCTGGCCCGGGGGCGAGCGGCGGCTGTGCAGCACGAAGTCGTGGTGGCGCTGCTTCAGGGCGAGGGCGTCGGCTTCGCCACGCAGCTGGGACACTTCGTCCGCCGGCAGGTCGCGCGAGATCATCGGGAGCTTGGCCACATGACCTTCGAGCCCGGGTGCCTCGGGCCCGAAGGTGACGGTCATCTCCTTGTCCTCGGCAATCGCCCGCATGGTCGCGGCGGTGTATCGCTTGAACGCCTCAATGGGCGGTTCCGACTCTTTCATGCGCTTAACCGGGTTGGGGCTATTGCAGACGGCGGATACGGGATTCCATCAGCTCATGGCCCATGGCGCGTTGATAATATTCGGCCACGATCGAGCGCTCCGCCTCGTCGCACTTGTTGAGGAAGGTGAGACGGAAGGCCAGACCGAGATCGCCGAAGATGCGGTCGTTCTCCGCCCAGGTCATGACCGTTCGGGGCGACATGACCGTGGAGATGTCGCCATTCATGAACCCGGCGCGGGTCAGGTCGGCGAGGCGCACCATGGCCGAGATGGTGGCGCGGCCTTCGGCATTGTCCATGTGCGGCACCTTGGCGAGCACGATGGTCATTTCATCGTCATGCGGCAGGTAGTTCAGGGTGACCACGATGTTCCAGCGGTCCATCTGGCCCTGATTGATCTGCTGCGTGCCGTGATAGAGCCCGGTCGTATCGCCGAGACCGATGGTATTGGTCGTCGAGAATAGGCGAAAGGCCGGATGCGGCCTGAGCACGCGGTTCTGGTCCAGGAGCGTCAGCTTGCCCTCGACTTCGAGCACGCGCTGTATGACGAACATGACGTCCGGCCGGCCGGCGTCATATTCGTCGAACACGAGCGCCGTTGCATGTTGCAGCGCCCACGGCAGCAGGCCTTCGCGAAACTCGGTCACCTGCATGCCGTCGCGGACCACGATGGCGTCGCGGCCGACCAGGTCGATGCGGCTAATATGGCTATCGAGATTGATGCGAATGCACGGCCAGTTCAGGCGTGCCGCCACCTGCTCGATATGGGTCGACTTGCCGGTGCCGTGATAGCCCTGGATCATCACGCGGCGATTGTGCGCGAAGCCAGCCAGGATGGCGAGGGTGGTTTCCGGGTCGAAGTGGTAGGCGGCGTCCACCTCCGGCACGAACTCCGAGCGCTCGCTGTAGGCGGGCACGTCCATGGTAGTGTCGATGCCGAAGGATTGACGCACTGACATCTTGATGTCCGGACGGCTCGTGATGGCCCCGGACTCGTTGGTCTTCGCACTCATAGGTTAGCTTCCGTTGGTTATCGTGGATTGTCGGGTGAAAGGCTCTTGCGCAGGGTGGAATAGGCTTGGTTTATCACTTTCAGTCGTTCTTCCGCCTCCTTCGACCCGCCATTGGCGTCGGGGTGATGACGCTTGGCAAGTTCCTTGTACCGCGTCTTTACCGCATCCACCGTCACCAGACCATCCAGATCCAGCACACCCAGCGCCCGCGCCTCGGGGCTTCCCCTGGGCCACGTTCGGCCGTCCGCCCAAGCCCCGGCTGGTGACGGCGGGTGAGTTTCGAACTGACCGAGCGGATCGTCGATCCGCTCGTAACTTACTCTATGTGTCCGCCCGTTATGAACCCCAAGTGGCCAGGTTGGGCGTTGCCAGACCGTGTCGTTGCGCCGATGGGCCTCGATCTCGTCGCTCGACATGCCGGCAAAGTAGTTCCAATTGCTATTGTACACACGAACATGGTCGAGGCAGAACCAATAATAACTGGTCAGCTCCTGGCGCGAACGCGGCGCCCGGTGTTCTCCCACGCCGGGACAGTCGGGATGGTCGCAACGGCGCAGCGCCAGGGGCACCCCCCCGATAAAATCGTCCGCCGCGAATCCGAATCGATACCGTCGCATCTTGTCAGTATGTTGGCCCGGCCGTGACGTGGCAAGCCGGGCCGCGTCACGCCCCCAAAAGGAATTGCCGCATGTCCGTCGCCGAAACCATCCGCGCGAAACTCACCGCCACCCTGGCTCCCGAAGCGCTCGACATTATTGACGAATCTCATCTCCACCGGGGCCATGCCGGCGACCGGCCGGGCGGCGAAAGCCATTTTCGCCTGCGCATCGTGGCGGCGGCCTTTGCCGGCAAGAGCCGCCTCGAACGCCAGCGCCTGGTCTATGGCGCGCTGGCGGCGGAGCTGGCGGGCACCATCCACGCCCTCAGCCTCGCCACACTCGCGCCCGAGGAAGCGGGTTAGGACGGTTCACGCGGGCCGAGGGGCCGCCCCGGCAATCGTGGTGCGTCGCATCTCGCGCCGGCTGCCGTCATAGTCGTTGATCGCAAAATGCTGGGTGCAGCGGTTGTCCCAGACCGCGAGCGTACCGGAACTCCAGCGGAACCGGCAAGTGAACTCCGGTCGGACGGCGTGCGCGTTCAAGTAATCCAAGAGCGGCTTGCTCTCGGCCTCGGTTTGGCCGGCGAATCGGATGGTGTAGCCGCCGTTGACGAACAGGCATTTCCGCCCCGTCGCCGGATGGGCGATCACCACCGGATGCACGGTCTCGCGGTCCGGTTGATCGCTGGTGTCGAAGGCCATGCCCGCGAGGCGCTGATCGACATAGCGGCCGCGGGAGCCATAGGCCGCGGTCGGACTATGCACGGCCGCGAGACCCGCCAGCAGGCGCCGCATGCCGTCGGACAGGGCCGCGTAGGCGGCACCCATACTGGCCCACAGCGTGTCGCCGCCATGGACCGGCACTTCGACGGCATAGAGCGCCGAGCCCAACGCCGGTGCCGGCAGATAGCTGAGGTCGCTGTGCCAGGAGCCGCCGAAGTTGCGCACGCCACGGTCGCCCGCTTCCTTCACCACCCGGATCATCTCCGGATGCGCGTCCCAGGGATTGACGAATGGCACCCGCTGATGCGGACCGAAGCGCAGGCTGAACGCCTTGTGCTGTTCCGGTGTCAGGTTCTGGCGGCGGAAAAAGATCACGCCATAGCGGTGAAATGCGTCGAGAATTTCCGACCAGGTTCGGTTGTCAAGCGGCAGCGACAAGTCCACGCCCTCGATCTCGGCGCCAAGCGCCCCGGCGATGGGCCTGGCGGCGATGCTGTGATAGGCCATGACGCGTCACCCTCCATTGGTCGGCGGGCCACTCTACCAGCCCGGTGGCGGCCATGGAAAAGGCTTGTTCGCGGGCGGTCAGTCGTCCGGTCAGTCGTCGGCCGCAGCTTTTTCCTCCCGCAGGCGAGCGATGATCGGGCTGTCCTCGGCATAGGCGTAACAGGAGTTCACCCGCGGGTGGACACGTTTCGCCGGCCCGCGGTCCGAAAAGATCGTCTGGTAGGCCGTCGTCGCCACGGGCCCCAGCAGCTCGACGATATGGGTGCAGCCATGCCGGCCGCCAAGCCGCTCCTTCACCGTCCGCATCCAGCCCGGTCCGATCCGCAACCCCTTGAGGCGGGTCATGTTTGGCGCGGCATCGACGCAAATCGCAAATGGACTTGCATCGGTGACTGCGACCGCGTCCTGGATGACCAGCCGAACGTCGACGGTGAGGCGGAGCGACATGTCATGGATCGCCTCGCCGGCGCCGAGTGGCGAGCGCCACAGCCGTGCCGTGTCATAGGTCTTGGTATCGACGATCCAGCCCTCGATGTCCCACAGCCCATCGTCACGATGGTAGCCGCGGCATTCCACCCGGCGCGTGTGAAGTTGGCTGCGGGCAACGGCGGTCGGAAGCGGCATCGGCGCAATTTCCCTCGTGACAGAAAAAGGGGCCGCTGGGGGTACCCGGCGGCCCAAGTTCAGGGAGGAAACGCCAAGCCAGAGTGCTGGCCGGCGAATGAATGGTGCACTGCACGATATCTCTTCGCAAATGCAAAATTGGGGCAAGAGATTTGCATTATTTGCATAGCTCGGCGGCCTCGGTGAGCAGATCGGCGACCGCGCCGGGGTCGACATCCCGGGCGATGAACGAACGGCCGATGCCCCGCGCCAGGATGAATGTGAGTTGCCCGTCGCCGGCCTTCTTGTCCGACGCCATGCGCGCTAGGAGCCGCGCGGGTGCCGGAACATGCGGCGCCTGGCCGAGCCGCGGCAGGGTGGTTGGCAAGCCCACGGCATGGAAATGGCGGCGCACCCGCTCCAGATCCGCCGCGAGGCAGAGGCCAAGACGGACCGAGAGGGCAAACGCCAGCACCATGCCGATGGCGACCGCCTCGCCATGCAGCAGTTCCCCGCCATAGGCGGTCTCCGCCTCGAGAGCGTGGGCGAAGGTGTGCCCGAGATTGAGGAGCGCCCGATCGCCGGTCTCGCGCTCGTCGGCGGCAACGATCAGCGCCTTGGCGCGGCAACTGGTCAGAACGGCATGGCCGAGGGCCGCGATGTCACCCGCCAGCAAGGCCGGCCCATGGCCTTCGAGCCAGTCGAAGAACGCCGGATCGTTGATCAGACCGTATTTCACCACCTCGCCATAGCCGGCCAGCAATTCGCGCCTGGGCAAGGTGGCCAGCGCCCCCAGATCGGCGAGCACCAGGCGCGGTTGATAGAAGGTGCCGACCAGATTCTTGCCGTGGCGAGTGTTGACGGCGGTCTTGCCACCAACGGAACTGTCCACCTGGGCCAAGAGCGTGGTGGGAATCTGTATGTAGTCGATACCGCGCAGCACGATGCTGGCCGCGAAGCCGCCGATGTCGCCGATGACACCGCCGCCAAGCGCGATCAGGGTGGTATTGCGGTCGATCCGGAAGTCGAGCAGCGCATCCAGGAGGCGGGCGAGCTGGCCGAATTCCTTGGTTGCCTCGCCCGGCGGCAGAACCACATGCTCATGCCGGATTCCGGCCGCGCCGAGGCTGACTTCGAGGCGGGCGAGATGCAGGTCGGCGACCGCCCGATCGGTCACGATCACCACCCGGGGCCGCTTCAGCACCGGCGCCACATGGCGGGCCACGTCGCCGATCAGCCCCTCGCCCACCAGGATGTCGTAGCGGCGATCGCCAAGCTCGACCGGCAATGCGACAAGCGCGTTGCTCACGGTTCAGCCTCGCAGACGGCCTCGCCCCGGCATGCCCAGAAGCCGCGCAATCCGTCGATCACCCGTTCGACCGTGGCGTCGGGCGGCCCATCGGCGTTGTCGACCGTGATGTCGGCGAGGGCGTAAATCGGATGACGCTCGGTCATCAATCGCGCCAGAATTGCGCGCGGATCGCCCCCCTTCAACAGGGGTCGATTATTGCGGCGCGCCACGCGCCGGAGCAACAGATCGAGGTCGGCGCGCAGCCACACCGACACCCCTTTTTCCTCGATCCGTGCCCGGGTCTCGGGATCGTTGAAGGCGCCGCCGCCCGCGCCGATGATCCGGACCGGCCCGTCGAGCAGGCGGGTGAAGATCCGCCTTTCCCCGGCGCGAAACGCCGCTTCGCCATGCAGGCGGAAAATCTCCTCGATGCCGCACCCGGCCGCCGCCTCGATTTCGGTGTCGGCGTCGATGAAATCGAGATGCAGGCGGCTGGCCAGGCGCCGCCCGACCGTGCTCTTTCCGGCACCCATCATGCCGATCAGGACAATGCTGCGGCGGATAGGCGGTTCGGGCGTCTCGCTCATAACGGCAAAATTGTCCGGGTCTGGGTCGGGCTGAAAACAAGCAAACCATCGCGATCGTGGATAGTTTGCCGCAAAGGCGCCATAGTCTTAGTCATGATGGGCAATGTAGCGATAGGATGACCCGCACGCTAGAAGCGTGTTCCCGTCGGCGCCAGGGGCTTTCGCGTGAACAAAATAGGCTTGGCCGTCGCGGTGGTCGTCTTCCTGCTGGTGCTGATTGGCGCCACTGTCCTGGGCTTCTGGCAGCCGCAACCACCACAAGCGCCCGTGCAAAAGACGATCCCGAATGAGCGATTCTCGCGCTAGTGTCGCCGCTCTATGGTTGCTGGCGAGCCTGGCGCTTGCCCAACCGGCCGTGGCGCAAAACGCACCGATCCGCCTCCTGCCAAGCCCGCCGCAACTCCCGGCTGGCCCGCCGCCGGCTGACCGTCCTTCACCAGGGGTCGACGCCCCACCCAGCTTCGGCCAATCGCCGCCCACCGTCAGCGCCAATCCGCTCGACCAAGTTGACGCGGAGTCCATCGGCGTGCTCGACAATCGCCAGGATGGCCTCGGCGGTGAGTTGTGGCGCGGCAGCGAGCGGGCGACCGTGGCGCGGCTCATCGCAGACCTGCCTGCCCCGCTCCGTTCGCCGGCCCTCCACGACCTGGCCCGGCGGGTCCTGCTGACGGCGGCGGCGGCACCGGCTGGCGCCTGGGAAGGCGACACACTCGCGACGTTACGCATTGGCCGGCTGATGGCGCTCGGTGACGCCCCGTCGGCCACCCGCCTGCTCGCCCAAACAGCGGCCGGCGAGCGACCCGAGGCATTGGCGCGTGTCGAACTCGAGGCCCTGCTGTTGGTCCACGACAATGCCGGGGCCTGCGCCGCGACACGCTCCGGTTTCGCTCGGCAACCCTCGCCGGATTGGCATAAGGCGCTGGTCTATTGCCGGATATTGTCGGGCGACCAGGGTGCGGCACAGCTCGGCGTGGATTTGATCCGCGAGCAGGGCCATGTCGACCGGCCGTTCTTCACCCTGGTCGATATCCTGACGGGCCAGGGCGACACCGGCCTCGCCTCGCTTGCGAGCCCCAGCGCGCTGCATCTCGCCATGCTGCGGGTCGCCAACAAGCCGGTACCGGCCGATGCGGTCCCTAGCGCCGGCCCGGCACATCTTGCGACCATCGCCCGGAGCCCGAACGCCACCATCGCCGTCCGGCTCGATGCCGCGGAGCGGGCGCTTTCGATCAACGCGGTCGCGCCCGGGCTTGCGCGCCAGCTCTATGGCACACCCGAAGCGGCTCTGCGCCCACCGAATGACGAGCGCGGCGGCCGGGCACGGCTCTACCAGCGCGCCATGGCCGAAGCATCACCCGCAACCCGCGCGGGCCTCATCGCCGACTTGCTGGCCCAGCTCGAGCAAGCCGGCCACATCCAGGCAGCGCGGGTCGCGGCGCCACTCCTCGCCGAATTGACACCCACGCCCGAACTCGCCGATTTCGCCCCGCGGGCGCTCCGCGCGGCGCTCGCCGCCGGCCTCGCCGACGACGCCGGTCGATGGTTCGCCGTCCTCGGCACGCCCGAGGCGCGCGCTACCGCCGCGGCCTTGCTCCAGCTTTCCAGTCCCGCGCGCGCGCCCGCTTGGCCCGCCGGCGCCATCGCCGCCATGGAACGCGCCCATGGCCCCGCCTACCGGCGGCGGCTGGTGACCTTTGCGGCGCTTGCAGAAGGGCTTGGCGATACCCTGCCGCCCGAGGCGCGCCTCGCACTCGGCGGTGACCTCGGGCCAACGGCCGCCCTGCCGGCGCCCGGCATCTGGTTCGGCCTCGCCACGGCGCCGGGCGCCGGACGCAAGGGTGAGACGGTGCTCTATGTGGTGAGCGCGCTTGGCCAAATGGAGGCAAAGAACTGGAGTCCGGTGGTCCTGCATGCCGCCATCCGGGCGTTGAAAACCATCGGGCTGGAAAGCGAGGCACGCCAGCTCGCCGTCGAGGCGGCCCTTGCCGGCGGCCTCTGAGGGCCGCGGCGGCGCCCGCCACGCGCATCGCATCGAGACCTTCCTCGAGGCGCTCGCGGCGGAGCGGGCGGCGGCGGCGAACACGCTGGCGGCCTATCGGCGCGACCTCGGCGACTTCGCCGCCTTCTTGAGCAAGCTCGCGACGAACCCGGACCTGGCCCAGAGCGACGATGTCCGGACATATCTCAGGAGCCTCACCGCCGCCGGTCTCTCGGCGCGCACGGGGGCCCGGCGCCTCGCGGCACTGCGTCAGTTCTACCGCTTCCTCGCCAGCGAGGGCATGCGGTCCGACGACCCGACGCTCGGCATCGAGGGGCCGCGCCAGGGCCGTTCCCTACCGAAGCTGTTGAGCGAGGCCGATGTCCTCGCCCTGCTGGCGGCGGCCCGCCTGCAACCGGGCGGCAAGGGGCTCCGCCTCGTCGCCCTCATGGAACTCCTCTATGGCACCGGCCTCAGGGTGTCGGAACTGGTGTCGCTGCCGCTCGCCGCTGCCGCGCCCGGCCGGCCCGTCCTGGTGGTGCGCGGCAAGGGCAACAAGGAACGCCTGGTCCCGATCGGCGAACCGGCGCGCGCCGCCCTCGACGACTATCTCGCCATCCGCGAGGGTTTCCTCGTCGGCGAGAAGACCGCCCGCTGGCTGTTTCCCTCGCGCGGTGCCGGCGGCCATCTGACCCGGCATCGCTTCGCCCAGTTGCTCAAGGAGTTGGCGGCCGCGGCGGGCCTCGACCCGGAGCGCCTGTCGCCGCATGTCCTCCGCCATGCCTTCGCGAGCCACCTCATCGATCACGGCGCCGACCTCCGGAGCGTGCAAAAGCTGCTTGGCCATGCCGACATCGCGACGACCCAGATCTATACTCATGTCCAGCGCGGGCGACTCGGCGCCCTGGTCAATGCCCACCATCCGCTGGCGGCGGTCTCGAAGGCGCGCCGCCGCACGCTGCCCGAGCACGATTCTTGATGACCACGCCGCTTGAATTCGAGAAGTCGGTCGCCGAGTTGGAAGCCAAGATCGAGGAACTCCGGCATCTGAACAGCAGCGGTGGTATCAACATCGCCGAGGAAGTCTCACGCCTACAGACGATGGCCGACCGCCAACTCCGGCAGACTTACGCCAAATTGTCGCCCTGGCAGAAGGTCCAGGTTGCCCGACACCCGAACCGGCCGCACGCGCTCGCCTATATCAAGGGCCTTATCGACGATTTCACGCCGCTCGCCGGCGATCGCCAATTTGGCGAGGACACCGCGATCGTTGGCGGCCTCGGCCGGTTTCGCGGCCAGTCGGTGGTCGTGCTCGGCCATGAGAAGGGCCACGATACCGAGAGCCGCGTGCAACGCAATTTCGGCATGTCTCACCCCGAGGGCTACCGCAAGGCCAAGCGCCTGATGGGGCTCGCGGAGCGCTTTCGATTGCCGATCATCACCCTGGTCGATACGCCGGGCGCCCATCCCGGCATCGCCGCCGAGGAACGCGGCCAGGCCGAAGCGATCGCCCGCGCCGTCGAGGCCAGTCTCGATCTGACCGTGCCCCTGATCGCCTCGGTGATCGGCGAGGGCGGCTCGGGCGGCGCGGTGGCATTGGCAACCGGCAATCGGGTGTTGATGCTGGAGCATGCTATCTACTCGGTCATCTCGCCCGAGGGCTGTGCCTCGATCCTCTGGCGCAGCCCCGAAAATGCCCGGGACGCGGCCGAGGCGCTGAAACTGACGGCCCAAGATCTGTTGGGGCTCGGCGTCATCGACGGCGTGGTGGCAGAGCCCTTGGGCGGCGCCCATCGCCGGCCGGACGAGGCGGTGAGCCAACTTGGCGACGCCCTTCAGACGGCGCTCGGCCAGCTCGCGGCCCTCGATGGCGAGGCGCTTCGCCGTCAACGGCGCGACAAGTTTCTCGCCATGGGACGCCAGGGCCTCGGCTGACTGCGCTTTCCGGCGGCGCGGCACGCTTGCGTTCGCCGACCGGCTTCATGTCGGCGGTGGCCGGACGTCTCAACGCCAGGTAACGAGGCCCCGCGTAACGTCGAAGATCGCTTGGTTGAGTGACAGCTTACTTGTTAACCTGGATTACTTGGATTGATTACAACACATCGGGAGTTAAAATCATTAGGTTCTCGTCGAAAAATCGTAACAGCCCAGGTTGGGCGGCTATTTTTAGCGGATTTCCCTGGACGGCGGGGTCGGATTTCGATTCAAGAATCGGATGGTTCTCGAACCCCCCAACGAGCTGTCCCGGGAAGAGCTAATCGCGCTGGTCATAGCGCAAG
>SHVR01000025.1 GCA_009694185.1 Alphaproteobacteria bacterium
TCGGGCAAATTCCAGGGCCTCAACGCCCCATGCGCGTCGGAAAAATCGGCCATCCCCGCCACACTTCGAGCCGCGAAGTGCCGAACCGGCGCCGAAGGGCGCGGTGGACAGCGACTCTGGGGATGATTTTGCCGAGTATATGTAAAACATAAGTAAAAATACTGTATAAATTTATATTATCAACAATATATCATAGTTTTCATTCTAAATTTTGGATTTATTTTACTGATTAATGGAAATTTACCTAAACAAAATGCAGTTTGTTGCTTCGCTTACGTAGTTAATTTTGGTCGCGCGTCTGGCCATTGTGCCGGACGCGCGACGGCCGCCACCGCTATTCGAGCTTGATGTCGAGATCGCGCATCAACTTGGCGTAGCGCTCGCTCTGCCGGCGCATGTCGGCCAGCATGTCGGCGGGCGTGTCGACCCGGGGCTCGAGGCCGACGGGGAGGAAGCGCTGCGCCACGTCTGGCGATTGCGCGGCGGCGCGCAGGACGGCATTTGCCCGCTCGATCGCCGCCGGGGCGACACCCGTGGGAAAGATGAAGCCGAACCAATTGTCGAAGCTGAAGCCCGGCACCACTTCGACGATCGCCGGCACGTCGGGAAACTCGCTATAGCGCTTGGCCGTGGTCACACCATGCAAGCGCATCTTGCCGGCCCGCGCCTGGGCGAAGACGATGCCCTCGATCTGGATCTGCACATGGCCCGCCAGCACGTCGACGAGCGCCTCGGCGCCGCCGCGATAGGGCACGTGGAGCAGGTCGATGCCAGCCGACTGCTTCAGGATTTCGCCGACGAAATGGGTCGCCGAGCCGATGCCGGCCGAGCTGTAGGAAAGCGAACCGGGCTTCGCCTTGGCGAGGGCAATCAGTTCCTGGAGCGAGTTCGCCGGCACTTGCAAATTGGTGGCGATGCCGATGATCTGATCGGCGACTCGGCCGACGGGCGCAAAATCCTTGAACGGGTCGTAGGCGACCTTGCGGCCGTTCGGGATGACCGCCAGCGCCGCCAGGTTCGAGAGGCCCATGGTGTAGCCGTCGGGTGTGGCCTTCGCCACGGTCTCGATGCCGATGGCACCGCCCGCGCCCGAGCGATATTCGACGACGAATTGCTGGCCGAGCGCCTGGCTCAGCTTTTCGGCGAAGGTGCGCACCACATTGTCCGAGGTGCCGCCCGGCCCGAACGGCAGGATCACCTTGACCGCGCGCTGCGGCCAGTCCTGGGCGCCCGCGATGGGCACGAGCCCACAAGCGACCAACAGAAAGGCCGCTAGCGGAAGGCCGGACTTGAACATTTTCATGGGTTCCCCCGAGTCTCTTTATCTTGTGGTTATCACCGGGCCGGCGGGCGCGCCTCGCGAAAAGGCGTACCGCTTTCGGCGAGACGCCGGAGCAAGGGCGACGGCGCCCAGCGCTCGCCATATTGCTGGTGCCAGAGGGCGATCTGATTATAGACCTCGCGCACCCCGATGCCGTCGGCCCAGAACATCAGGCCGCCACGATAGCGCGGGAAGCCGAAGCCATAGAGCCACATGACGTCCACGTCGCTCGCCCGATAGGCGATCGCTTCCTCGATGATCTGGCAGGCTTCGTTGACCGAGGAGAACAGCAACCGGCGCAATATCTCCCCATCGTCGAGCGTCCGCTGCGGGACCTTCATCTCCCCCGCAACTTCCTTGATGATGCGTGCCACCTCGGGATCCGGGTGGGGTGCGCGGTCGCCCTTCTCATAGCGATACCAGCCGGCATTGGTCTTCTGGCCGAAGCGCCCCATCTCGACCAGCCGATCCGCGATCGGCAGCTTGCGGTAATTGGGGTTGGCTTCGGCCCGGCGCTTGCGGCCGGCATAGCCGATGTCGAGGCCGGCGAGGTCGCCCACCGCAAACGGCCCCATGGGATAGCCGAAATCCACCATCACCTTGTCGACCTGCTCCGGCAAGGCACCTTCTTCCAACAGGATCACCATCTCGCTGTTGAAGGGTGCCCGGCTGCGGTTGGCGAGGAAGCCGTCGCAGTTGCCGCAGGCGACGCTGATCTTGCCGATGCGCTTGCCGAACGCCATGGCGGTGGCGATGGTCTCCTTCGAACTCTCGGCGCCCTTGACCACTTCGAGGAGCTTCATGACGTTGGCCGGGCTGAAGAAGTGCGAGCCGGCCACATCCTGGGGCCGCTTGGTGGCGCCGGCGATGGCGTCGATATCGAGGGCCGAGGTGTTGGAGAGCATCAAGGCACCCGGCTTCATCACCCGGTCGAGCTCGGCGAAGACCGGAAGCTTGGCGGGCAATTCCTCGAACACCGCCTCGATGACCAAGTCGCAGCCGCCGATGTCGTCGTAGCCCGCGACCGGCTCGATCAGCGCCAGGCGCCGCGCCATCTCATCGGCGGCGAGGCTGCCGCGCTGGACGCTGGTCTCGTAATTGCGCTTGACCCGCTCCATGCCGCGGGCGAGCGCCTCGGGGGTCGCGTCCATGATCTTCACGGGAAGACCGAAATCGGCGCAGCTCATGGCGATGCCGCCGCCCATGGTGCCGGCGCCGACGACGGCGACGGTCGCGATGGCACGGACCGGCGTCTTGGCCGGAATATCGGGGAGCTTCGCCGCCTCGCGCTCGGCAAAGAAGGCATAGCGGAGCGCCCGCGCCTCGTCGGAATTCTCCAACTCCTCGAAGAGTTCGCGTTCGCGCTGGAGACCCTGGATGAAGGGCAGCGTGCAAGCGGCCTCGACCGCGGCGATGCAGTTATAGGGTGCCTTCTGATTACGGGCGCGGCGGGCAATGCTTTTACGCATGGCATCGAAGAGGCCGGGCTCCCTCTTCGCCTCCGCGAGCTTCTCGGTCATCTCACTCACGCGCGGCAGCGGGCGCTTATCGGCCACGCGTTCGGCGAATCGGACGGCCTCGGCCCTGAGATCGGCATCGGCCGGCACCACCGCATCCAGAATGGCGAGCCCACGCGCTTCCTCGGCCGGCACATGGCGGCCGGAGACGATCATTTCCAGGGCCGCCTTGGGGCCGATGAGGCGCGGCAGGCGCTGGGTCCCGCCGCCGCCCGGTAGAATCCCGATCAACACTTCGGGCAGGCCCACCTTGGCGCTTACGACCGCCATGCGGTAGTGGCAGCCGAGCGCATTCTCGAGACCGCCGCCCAGGGCGTAGCCGTGAATGGCGGCGACAACTGGCTTGGTACTCGCTTCGAGCGCGTCATGGGTGCGCCTTGTGGGTCGGGGCCTTCCCTTGCCGAACTGGCGGATGTCGGCCCCGGCGATGAAACTCCGCCCAGCGCCGATCAGAACCATGGCCTTCACTTCGGGGTCGGCGTTGGCCGCGTCGAGACATTCCAGGATGCCTTCCGGAACACCCGGCGAGAGCGCGTTGACCGGCGGATTGTCCACGACGATGACGCCGATGGCGCCAATCTTTTCTAAGCGGACGAGCTTGGTGTCGGCCATGGGGCGTGCCTCTTGCTTGGACGAGAGAAGTTTCAAGTAGCGGCGATGCGCTGGCTTGTCCAGAGATCGGGGCTTGCCAACCCGGGCGCCGGCGCCAAGATAGGCCACGATCGATGAGCGGACAGGTGGCATGCGGATCGGCCTTGGCCTCTATCCCGACGTGGCGGCACCGGAAGTAGTCCGCCTCGGCCGGCTCGCCGAGAGCTTGGGTTATGCCGGCATTTGGTTGCCGGATTCCCACCTCCTTTGGCGCGAACCCTATGTGGTCCTGGGGGCGCTTGGCCTGGCGACAAGAACCATCCGATTGGCCACCGCCGTCACCAATCCCTTGACCCGACGCCCGAGCGTCACGGCGAGCGCGTTTGCAACACTCGCGGAACTTGCCCCCGGCCGCGCCGTGATCGGCATCGGCGTGGGCGACAGCGCGCTTCGCACCATGGGCGAAAAACCCGCGACGCTCAGGCACCTTGAGGCCAGCATTGCCGACATACGCACCCTGTTGACCGGCGCCGGCCTGGGCGAGAACCCGGCCTTCCGCCTTGCCTTTGCGCCAGGCGAGATCATTCCGATCTATATCGCGGCGAGCGGTCCCAGGATGCTGCACCTGGCGGGGCGGATAGCAGACGGTGTCATCCTGATGAACGGCACCGCCCCCGACCTGATTTCCGCCGCCGACGCCCTGATCGGGGCGGGCGAGCGGGAGGCGGGCCGCGCACCGGGCACGGTCAAGCGACTGGTCTGGGCGGCGGCCCATGTGGCGCCCGGCGATCCCCGCACCTCCTACGATGCCCTCCGCTACAATGTGGCGCGCGCCATCCTCCGCGACCTGCCGGGCCTGGACTCGGCGACCCGGGCGCTCGCAAGCCAAGTCCGCGCCCACTATGACTATGCCCAGCACGGCAGCGCCCAGGCCGGCTTCGCGCGGCTGATCCCCGACGCGCTGGTGCCGCGCTTTACCTTCGCCGGAAGGCCCGAGGACGTGGCGGCACAGATCCGGGCACTCGGCGCGCTCGGCATCGACGAGGTGGCGCTCGCCATCCCCGAGGCGCCCGGCGCACTCGCCCGCGAGGCGGTCATGCGCCTGCTCTCGCCGGGAGCCCTTGCGTCACTCGCCTGACGGCGCTCTCATGGCCCGGAAGCGAGCAACCGGTTTGGGGGAACAGCAAGTGGAGTTCGATTACATCATCGTCGGCGCCGGCTCGGCCGGCTGCGTGCTCGCCAACCGCCTGACCGAGGACGGCAAGTCGACCGTCCTCCTCTTGGAGGCGGGGCCGGAGGACCAGCTCTATCTGCTGCACATCCCGGCCGCCTTCATGAAGCTCTTAGACGACCGGCGGGTGAACTGGGTCTACCACACCGAACCCGATGGCGAGACCGGCAACCGCTCGATCCTCTTTCCGCGTGGCAAGGTGCTGGGCGGCTCGTCCTCGATCAACGGCCTCCTCTATGTGCGCGGCCAGCGCGAGGACTTCGACAATTGGGCCCAGATGGGCAATCGCGGCTGGAGCTATGACGATGTGCTGCCCTATTTCCGCCGCTCGGAAGATCGCATCGGCGGCTCGGACGACGGCACCTACCGCGCTCAAGGCGGGCCGCTCGCCGTTTCGGACTTCGCGGACCACCATCCGCTGACCCACACCTTCATCAAGGCCGGCCAAGAGGCGGGCCTCCCCTTCAATCCCGACTACAACGGCGCGTTGCAGGAAGGCGTCACCTATTTCCAGCAGACAAGGCGCGGCCGGCGGCGAGCGAGCACGGCGCGCGCCTTCCTGAAGCCGGCGCGCGGACGGGCCAACCTCAAGGTCGAGACCGAGGCGCTCGTGACCGGGATCGATCTCGATGGCCGGCGCGCGACGGGCGTCACTTTTCGCCAGCGGGGCGTTGAGCAAAAAGTCACGGCGCGGCTGGAGGTGCTGCTTTGCGGCGGCTCGGTCAACTCGCCGCATCTGTTGCAGCTCTCGGGCATCGGCCAGGCCGAGCATCTCAAATCCCTCGGACTTGCCGTCCGCCATGCCCTGCCAGGCGTCGGCGAGAATTTCCACGATCACTATGTGACCCGCATCGTCGCGCATGTGAGCGGCATCGAGACACTGAACGAGGCGGCGCGCGGCTGGCGCCTCGCCCGCGAGGCGCTGCGCTATGTCCTCTTCGGCACCGGCATGTTGACCTATAGCGCCGGCAATGGCGGTGGCTTCGCGCGGAGCCGGCCGGGGCTCTCGGCACCCGATGTGGAGCTCACCTTCGCGCCCGCCAGCTTCGCCGACGGCATCATCGGAAAGCTGGCCAAGGAGCCGGGCATGACGGCCGGCGCCTATCAGCTCCGCCCCGAAAGCCGCGGCCATGTGCGCGCCAAATCGGCCGACCCGGCGACGGCGCCCGCGATCCAGCCCGCCTATCTCAGCGCCGAGACCGACCGCCAGGTGGCGGTCGCCGGCCTGAAGCTCATCCGGCGCATCTTCAGCGCGCCCGCATTCCAGCCTTTCCAGGCGCGCGAAGTGCTGCCCGGTCCCGACTGCAAGCGCGACGACGAGCTGCTCGACTATGCGCGCCGCAACGGCATCACCGTCTATCACCCGGTCGGGAGCTGCAAGATGGGGACCGACCCCATGGCGGTGGTCGACCCGGCACTCAAAGTGCATGGGCTCGACGGCCTGCGGGTGATTGACGCCTCGGTCATGCCGATCACCGTCTCGGGCAACACCAACGCCGCCACCATCATGATCGCCGAGAAGGCGGCCGACCTGCTCAAGCAGGCTCACCCCTCATAGGCTTCCTCCGGCGGCATGTTGGGGGTGGCCAGCACCTTGTCGACACGGCGGCGGTCCATGTCCAGGACCTCGAAGCGCCAGCCGTCCCAATCGAACTTCTCGCCGGTTGCGGGAATCCGCCTGAGGCGATCGAGCACGAACCCGGCGACCGTGTGGAAGTCGCCATCCCCGGGCAGTTTAATGGCCAAGAGTTCCGCCATCTCGTCGGCAGGCTCCATGCCGTCGATCAGCCACGAGCCGTCGGAGCGCTGAACCACCGTCGGCTGATCCTCGCCCGCCACGGCGAAGGCGCCGGCAATGGCCGAGAGAATGTCGGCCGTCGTCAGCACGCCCTCGAAACTGCCATATTCGTCGACCACCAGCGCCATATGCTCCGGCGCCACCCGCAGCACGTCGAGCACCTTGAGGGCGTCGATGCTGTCCTGGATGACGGGGGTCGGGCGCACCAGGCGGGCGATATCCCAGGCTTCGCCGGCGAGCTGAGCATCCAAAATGTCCTTCACGCGCACCAGGCCGAGGACCGCGTCGATGCCGCCGCGCCCGACCGGCAGGCGCGAATGGTGGCTGGAGCGCAGGCGCTCGCGGACGGTGTCGGCATCGCTGTCGAGGTCGATCCAGTCAACCTCGGGGCGCGGCGTCATCATGGCCCGGGCGGTGCGGTCGGCGAGCCGCATCACGCCCGCGATCATCGCCGTCTCGCCCGGCTCGACGGTGCCGGCGCTCTCGGCTTCGGCGATCAGGGCCTTGATCTCCTCGTCGGTGACAAGCTGGGGCGCCAGGCGGCCGGCGCCCAAGAGCCGGAGGCAGCTCCGGGCCGTGAAGTCGAGCAGGCTGACGACGGGGGAAGCGATCCGCGCGATGATCGTCATGGTCGGCGCCACCCTGGCGGCGACGCGCTCCGGATGGCGGAGGCCAAGCTGTTTGGGCACCAGTTCGCCCATGACCAGCGAAAAAAAGGTAATGAGCGAGACCACGCCGCCATAGGCGATCGCGTCGGCCACCGCCGTCGAGAGGCCGCGCGCCTCCAGGTCGCGGGCGAGCGGGAAGGCGATGTTGGTGCCGCCATAGGTGCCGGCGGCGATGCCAACGAGCGTGATGCCGATCTGGACCGTCGAGAGAAAGCGCCCGGGCGCCTCGGCGAGCGCCAGCGCCCGGCGGGCGCCGGGCACCCGCCCGTCGACCATCACCTGGAGGCGGGTGCGGCGGGACGAGACCACCGCCAGCTCCGACATGGCGAGGAAGCCGTTCAGCAGAATGAGCAGCAGGACGATGATAATTTCGACGAATGGCATGGTCGTTCCGGGTGACGCCTGGATGGCGGCGGTTCATGGTAGCAGGACGGCGCCCAAGCGTGTGAACATCGCCCCATCTTCAGAAGCCATCGAGGCACGCCATGGCGCGCGTTCCCTATCTAGACCCGGAGGACCTTGCCGAAGCCGACCGCGACATCCTGAAGCGGCCGATCACCCTGCACCGGGCACTCGCCCACACGGTTGCCGGCGCCCGCGCCTTTGGCGGCCTAGGCCAATGGATTCGTTTCGGTACGAAACTCGATCCCCGGCTCCGCGAGCTCGCCATCCTGCAAGTGGGCTGGCTGGCCAAGAGCCCCTATGAGTGGAGCCACCATGTCAAGATCGGCTTCGACTTCAAGGTGAGCGAGGTCGACATCGCCAAGATCGCCATCGAAACCGACGGCCAGGTGAGCGACCTGCCGGCGCTCGACCGGGCGGTGCTCAAGGGGGCGCGCGAGGTGACCCTGGACGGGCGAATGAGCGCCGCCACCTTCACGACCCTGCATCTGGCGCTCGGCCATGAGCAGATCGTGGAATTGACCCTGGTCGCGAGCTTCTACAATGCGGTGGTCCGGGTGCTCGCCACCCTGGAGATCGACGTTGAGCCCGACTATCAGCCCTATCTCGACAAATTCCCGCTGCCGCGCTGAGCGGAAAAGGAGGCCCCGTGCGAGTGAAGAACAAGGTTGCGATCGTGGTTGGCGGCGGCCAGAGCCCGGGCGAAGCCATCGGCAACGGCCGGGCGACGGCGATCACTTTCGCGCGCGAAGGCGCCCGCGTGATGGTCGTCGACCGCGATCTGAAATCCGCCGAGGAGACGGTCGCCATGATCGCGGCCGAGGGCGGCCAGGCAGTGGCGCTTCGCGCGGACGTGACGGTCGAGGCGGACCTCGCCAACATGGTGGCGGCGTGCCGGCGTCACTGGGGCCGCATCGACATCCTCCACAACAATGTGGGGGTGAGCATCGCCGGCGGTGATGCACCCGTGACCGAGATCACGGTCGAAGCGTTCGACCGGATGGTCGCGATCAACCTGCGCGGCATGGTGCTTGCCTGCAAGCATGCGCTCCCGGTCATGCTCGAACAGGAGTCGGGGGTGATCCTCACCATCTCGTCCATGGCGGCGCGCACCAATTATCCGCTGGTCGGCTACAAGACCACCAAGGCGGCGGTCATCGCCTTCACCGAACAGCTCGCCATCCAGAACGCCGCCCATGGCATTCGCGCCAACTGCATCCTCCCGGGCCTGCTCGACACCGCCATGGCGGTGGATACGCGCGTCCGCGCCCTCAACAAAAGCCGCGCCGAAATCGTCGCCGGCCGCGATGCCAAGGTGCCGCTCCGGGCCAAGATGGGCACCGCCTGGGACGTCGCCAACGCCGCCCTGTTCCTCGCCTCGGACGAGGCGGGCTTCATCACCGGCGTCTCGCTGCCCGTCGATGGCGGCTGGGGCGTCAATGTGGGGGGTGGGTGAGGGAGAGGCCATTCAAGTCTCTTTGATTGTGCCGCCCGCTTGCCGGATCACGGAGAGGAGCCGCGCCGCGAGCAACCGTTCAATCAGCGCCTCCATTGC
Organism: Alphaproteobacteria bacterium; assembly: GCA_009694185.1. Lineage (GTDB taxonomy): Bacteria > Pseudomonadota > Alphaproteobacteria > SHVR01 > SHVR01 > SHVR01. Next base: position 9,084 of record SHVR01000025.1, read on the forward strand.
CGTCAAATCGAATCGGCCGACCGTCACGGCATCGTCGGCGACCTCGAGGGCCTCAAAATAGGGGGTGCGGTTAGCGACGATCTGTTCCGGGATCATGGGGCGTCCGGGCAGGCGATAGCCCGTGCGTACGGAGAGGACGAGATAGGAGACGGCCCTCGACGTGCGGCCGTTGCCGTCGGCGAACGGGTGTATCCAGTTCAGACGCCAGAGAATGTATGAGACCCCGCCTGGCCGAAAATTTCCCGCATAGGCGCTGATGCCTTCCAGCGCAACTCGGCGCAAATCGAGAATATGCGAGACGCGCAAGCGGAACGGACGATCCGGCTCATAAAACCAGTACTCGATCTGCTCGATCGTTCGATCATACTGGCGTAGGCCGTTTCGAGCCTCGGCCTTCGCCCGCTCTATTTCGTTGGCAATGAGCGGCGCTTCGAGCGCGCGGCTGTGACGCTGCTCAGGAGGATTTTCCGCCATTCTCGCGTGACAGTGCTTCCGCCTGCTCGTCGATCATTTCGCGGGTGATCAGCCGGTTTTCGAATGCCGTGTTGCCGAAGGCAAAGCTACGCCGCTGTGCCTCCCTATCCTCGGCGGTCACGGGCACCTGCCGCGCCTTGTCGATCAGGGTCTTCAGTTCGTTCGACATGATTTTCCCTGGATGAGGACCGAAGATCGGCTGTCCCGATTACTAAGTTTATCTTATGTGAACGTTCTAATGAATCCGTTACTGGCGGCCTGTTTGTCGCATCGGACAATCAGCTCCCGGCCGCCGCCCGCGCCAGGTTAAGGGCAAGCAGGCGTTCGAGCACCGCGTCGTCGCCAAGATCGGCGGGCCAGCCATAGGCGGCGGCGACCGCCGCATCGAGCGTGCCGTGGGCATCGGCGAGCCAAGTGGGGCGCTCATTATAGAGGTTGGTGAGTGTGCGCTTCTTCAACTCGGCCACCGACGCAGCGCCATGATCCAATAGATTACATTTTGATTGACCAGACTGACCCGCTGGATTACCATGCGTCATGGCTCGAATGGTTCCGATCAGCGTGATCGAGCCCCCGGAGTTTCTGTCCGCCACCCGCAAACTGATAACCGACGAGGAACGGGCGCGGCTGGTGGATTGCCTCGCCTACAACCCGATGGCTGGCGACCTCGTTCCAGGAACGGGTGGCGTCAGGAAGCTCAGATGGGGCTTGACGGGTCGAGGCAAGCGGGGCGGCCAGCGCGTGGTCTACTTTCACCACGACGCCGGCATGCCGCTCTTCGCGCTCACGGCCTACGCCAAGAACGAACGCCCCGATTTGAGCCAGCAGGATCGCCATGACTTCCGGCGGCTCACGGCGCTGCTGGTCGCAACATTCAAGCGGAGAAGACCATGAGCAAGGTTGGCGACAGTATCCGGCGCGGCCTCAAAGAGGCGGTCGCCTATGCCAAGGGCGAGACGGACGAGAGCACCTATGGCGTTCATGTCCCCAAACGGATCCACGTGAAGGCGATCCGCACGAACCTCGGCATGACGCAAGACGAGTTCGCCGGCCGGTTCGGCTTCAGCGTCAACACGCTGCGTCATTGGGAACAGGGTTCGCGCCAGCCCGAGGGGCCGACACGGGCCTATCTTCGGGTCATCGAGCGCGCGCCCAAGGCCGTCCAGAAAGCCTTGCGGGCCGTTTAATCGGCGGCCTCTTTAGGAGCGCCACCCGGCTGGTGGAAATAATTGGCGCGGTAGAATTCGAGTACCAGGTCGCGATAGACGGCGGGCGGGTGTTTGGCCGGATTAGCCGCCGAGACGCAGGACGGCAGGCAGGTCAGCGTGCGGTCCGGGTTGGGGCTGTGGAAATAGGCGATCGAATAGCGGTGGTCGTCGCCCTCGACGATCACCGCGTGGGGCGTCGAGAGGAAGCGGTCGTTCGACCAGCGGCGCATGATGTTGCCGAGATTACAGATGAAGGTGCCTTCAATGAGCGGCGGATGCACCCATTCGCCCGACGGCAGGCGGATGCCGAGGCCCGGCACGCCGGTGCGCGCCAGGATGGTGAGGAAGCTGTTGTCGGTGTGGGGCGCCGTGCCGAACTCGTTCTCGCCCTTGCCCGTCGGCGGATAGTGCAGCAGGCGGAGATTGGCGTGGGTTTCGCCGGCGAAATACTCGGCGAAGGCGTCGGCCGGCATGTCGAGCGCCGTCGCGAAGGCCGGCAACATGCGTTGCCCCAGATCGTGCAGCGCCTGGAAATAAGCCATGACATCGCTGCGAAAGCTGGGGTCGCAGAAACCGGCGAGGCCCTCGGGCCACTGGTTCATGCCGCGCAGGGGTACCGCCGCCTTCGCCTCGGGATGCTCCGGCCCGCGATCGTGGCTGACGAAATAGGAGTCGTTCTGGTTGGGCTTGGTCGCCCGGTGCACGGTGGAGTGCCGCTGCATGCTGGCGTTCATCGGCATATAGCCGATATTGTTGAGGTTGAGCTTGAGTTCAAGCTTCGCCTCCAGCGGCAGCGCGTGGAAGCGCTTCGAGGCGGCGAATGCCCGGTCTACGAGTGCCTGGGGCACGCCATGACCCGAAATGTAGAAGAAGCCCACCCGCTCGCAGGCGCGCCGCAACTGGTCCGCCAAGCGGCCCAGCGCGCCCGCCTCGCCCCGAAAACAGGGCCCGAAATCGAGCACCGGGATTTCCGCCACCGCCGCTTGCATATCGACGGGGGCGTGCTCGGCGAATAGTGTCATGGCAACCCTCTGCTTGCTTGGCGACCCACGGCCAACATAGCACGGAGCCCGGCGATTTGAACTGCCTCGCCAACCGGCCAAGCTTCGGTCTATGCTCCCATCCCAACGCCCAAGACTGGAAAGAACGCCTTCCCATGCCCGAGGAAAGTGTCCTCCGCGACCTCTCCGCCGACAATGTCCGGCGCCATGTCGAGCATATCGTGCGCGAAATCCCGACCCGCCTCGCGGGCTCCGACAACGCGCGCCGGATGGCCGAATACAGCTGCGACGCCTTGCGTCAGGCGGGTGCGGCGGCGGAGATGCACACGCTGCCGGGCCTGGTGAGCTTCCCCGACGTCGCCGAATGCCGCCTGCTGACACCGATGGAAACGGCGATCCAGGCGAACACCCTCGGCCACAGTCTGGCGACGCTGGCCGATGGCATCTCAGGCGAGCTGGTCTATGTCGGCTCCGGCGCCTTCGGCGACTATCAGGGCAAGGACGTCACCGGCAAAATCATCCTAACCGAACTCTCCTATTCGCCGGCCCGCCACGAGAAGCAGCGCATCGCCGGCCTCAAGGGCGCCATCGGCGCCGTCATGATGAATTGGGGCCACGCCGAGAACAGCGCCGTGCCGTTCGGCTCGGTCAAGCCAGTCTGGGGCAACCCGACACCCGAGACCTATAAGAACGAGATGCCGACCATCGCCTGCATCGGCATCGCGCGCACGGCCGGCCTCCGGCTCAAGGAACTCTGCATCAGCGGCCGACAGCCGCGCATCTGGTTTCGCACCCATGTGGAAAATGGCTGGCGGCCGGTGCAGATCACGGTCGGCGAGGTCAAGGCGCCCAAGGGCGACGATTTCGTCCTCGTGGGCGGGCATCAGGATTCCTGGTTCGGCGAGGCGGCGACCGACAACGCGGCGGGCAACGCCTGCGCCATCGAGCTCGCTCGCGTCTTCCAGATGCACCGCCAGGAGCTGCGCCGCGGCCTCGTTTTCGGCTTCTGGACGGGCCATGAGACCGGCACCATGATCGGCTCATCCTGGTTCGTCGACCGCAACTGGGACCGGCTCCGGCGCCATTTGGTCGCCTATCTGCAGATCGACCAGCCGGCCTGCGCCGGCACGACGCGCTGGAGTGCCGCCTCCAATGGCGAACTCCGCCGTTTCCACCAGGCGGTCGAGCGCCGCGTCCTCGGCAACCGGGCGAGTGTGTGGCACCGGGCGGCAAAGAGCGGCGATTCCTCCTTCTTCGGCTTGGGTGCCCCCATGATGCATGCCGAGGGTGGCTTTACCGACGAGGAGTTGGCGGCGAGCGCGCTCGCGACCCTCGGCTGGTGGCATCATTCGATCGAGAACCGGCTCGACAAGCTGGATTGGGCCTGGATGGCGGACCATCTCAGGGTCTATGGCGCCTATCTCTGGCAGCTCGCGACCGATCCGGTGCTGCCTTTCGAGTTCGTGGGCGTCGCCGACCAGTTCATCGAGCGGCTCGTGGCGCTGCTGCCGGCGGGCCGCGCCATCGGCCTTGAGGGCGCCCTCGGCCGGGCGCGCGAGTTTCGGGAGGCGGCCAGCCGCCTCGACAATGCGGTCACGAGTTGGCGCGAACGCTATCGCACCCAGCCGGACGCCGACGAGACGGCCGCCAAACGGCTCAACGAATGCATGAAGCGCCTCTCGCGCCTGCTGGTGCCGATGCAAAGCACGGTCAAGGGCACCTATGGACAGGACCCCTATGGGCTCACCGCTCAGACCACCATGATCCCGTGCCTCTATGACGTGCCCGGGCTCGCCGATCTAGCCGACGGCGAAGCGCGCTGGATGCTGGAAACCCAGCTCGTGCGCGAGCGCAATCGTGTCGCCGACGCGTTGGGTGATGCCTGTGGCGTGATCGACGACACCTTGCGGCAAGTCGGATAATCAAGCGTACTAATAATTCGAAACCGGAGGAGGCGGATATGCGGTCAAGTCGGACATTATGGATTGCCGGCGCTGGGGCGGCGGCACTCGCGGCACTCATCGGCGCCGGCGGCCCGGCCAAGGCGGCGGGCACCCTCGTCTGGGGCGATCAGTTGCCGGCCGCACTCGACCCGCACACGGTCTATGACGTGCCGATGCAGTTCGTCCTCCTCAACGCCTATGACGCGCTCTACCAGTATATTGGCAATCCACCGATCATCGAGCCCAGGCTGGCACTCCGCCACACCGTCACACCCGACGGCATCACCTGGGATTACAAACTGCGCCCGGGCGTCAAGTTCCACGACGGCAGCGAGTTGACCGCCGACGACGTGATTTACAGCTTCAAGCGGCTCTTGGCCCTGAACAAGGGTCCGGCCGCCGCCTTCAAGCCCGTCCTCAAGCCCGAAAACGTGACCGCGCCCGATAAATACTCCGTGCGTTTCGTCCTCAACGAGCCCTATGCGCCCTTCCACGCCGCGGTGCCGCTGGTTGCCATCGTCAATCCGCGCGCGATTGCCCCGCATGTGAAGGGCGATGACTGGGGCTCGGAATGGCTCTCATCCAACGGCGCGGGCTCGGGCGCCTACCGCATCGAGCCAGCCAACTATCGCCGCAACGAATCCCTCGACATGGTGCGCTTCAACGATCATTTCCTCGGCTGGGGGCATAATCCCAATCCCGTCGACAGCATCAAGTCGCGCCCGACGCTCGAGACCTCGACGCGCATCCTGGCCCTCCTCAAGGGCGATATTCACGCCACCGACAGCTATTTGCCCACTGACCAGGTGGAGCGGGTGCAGAAGTCGAAGGGCGTGCGCGTGGCGCAAGACGAGTCGATGCGGGTCTTCATCATCCGCATCAATAATGCCAAGCCGCCGTTCGACAATGTGCATGCCCGGCGCTGTCTCAGCCACGCCTTCAACTATGACGGCTTCATCGGCGACATCCTGAAGAACTACGCCGAACGCAACGCCGGCCCGATCCCGAAGAATTTGTGGGGGGCGCCCGCCGACCTCAAAGGCTATGACTTCGACCTCGCCAAGGCCAAGGCCGAGTGCGACAAGGCGCGGGCGGCCGGTGCCCCCATGGACCGCGAGATCGAAATCCACACCCAGAGCCAGTACGATCAGACCATCCAGGCGGCCCAGCTCTTCCAGAGCGATCTGAAGCGCATCGGCCTCAACGTCAAGATCGTACCCAGCCTCTGGCCCACCTTGACGGCATCGACCGTGAAGAAAGAGACGACCCCCGACATGTGGATTCACTGGGTCAGCACATATTTCGTCGACCCGGAGAACTGGATCGGCCAGATGTATGACAGCCAGTTCCACGGCACCTGGAAGGCGTCGGCCTGGTACAAGAACGACCAGGTGGACAAGCTGTTGCGAACGGCGCGTGGCGAGCCCGACCAGGCCAAGCGCAAGACGCTCTACGAAGCGGCATCGCGCATCGTGGTCGACGAGGCGGCGGACATCTGGGTCTACAATACGGTGCAGCTCCGTGGCCTCTCCGACAAGGTGAAGGGCTATGCCTTCAGCCCCGTCGGCTCCGGCGGCGAAATCCGCACCGTGAGCCTGTCGAACTGAGCGGGGCGCCCGGTATCGTTGGGCCGGGTACTCGTGTCGTGCGAAGAGAAACACGAGTACCCGCGCCATGCTGAGATTTTTCGTGCGCCGCATCCTGCTAGTGGTCCCGACGCTGGCCGGGCTGCTGTTGCTCACCTTCCTCCTGGTCAGGGTCGTGCCCAACGATCCCTCGGCCGCGCTTGCCGGCGAGAACGCGACCCTGGCCCAGATCGAGGAAATTCGTCGCCAATACGGCTTCGACCGGCCGCTCTGGCAGCAGTTCTTCATCTATGTGGGACAGGTGGCGGCGTTCGACTTCGGTAAAAGCATCTACACCAACGCGCCCGTCGCCCAGGACATCAAGCAGCGCCTGCCGGCCACATTGGAACTCACCTTCATCGCCCTAGCACTCGGCGCCGGCCTCGGCATCCCGCTCGGCGTGCTCGCCGCCATCTCCCATAACCGGTTCGCCGATTATGCGATCCGTGTCCTCACCGTGGGTGGCCTCGCGGTCGCCTCCTTCTGGTTCGCGATCATGTTGCAGTTCCTTTTTGCCATGGAACTCGACCTCCTGCCGTTGCGCGGCCGGCTCGCCGTTGCGACGGACCTGCCGCCGTTGGTTACCGGCTTCCACCTGATCGACAGCTTGCTCGCGGGTCGCCTCGACATCTTCGCCGACACACTCCGCCATCTGGCGCTCCCCGCCTTCACGCTCTCGATCGGCGCGATCGCCACCATCACCCGGTTCACCCGGAGCGGTGTGCTCGAGACACTGCAACGGGATTTCGTCATCTACGAGACGGCGGTGGGCTATCCACGCCCGGTGCTGATCGGCGTCTATGTGCTGCGCAATTCGGTCGTCGCGGCCATTACCCAGATCGGGCTGCTGTTTGGGGCACTCATCGGCGGCGCCGTGGTGGTGGAGTCGATTTTCGATTGGCCCGGGATCGGCACCTATGCGGTGCGTGGCATCCTCAGTGCCGATTTCAAGGCCGTTCTGGCGGTCACGCTCTTGGTTGGCATCATCTATGCCATGGTCAACATCCTGGTCGACCTGGTGCATGCGCTCGTCGACCCGCGCGTGGCGGAACAGCTCTGATGCTGCTGCTCAGAAAATTCTCCAAGGACCTACCGGCGGTCTTGGGCCTGGCGATCGTGGTTCTGGTGCTGGTGGCGGCCTTGCTGGCGCCGCACCTTGCACCCTATCCGCTCGATGCCTATGAAAGCCATCTGACACGGCGCCTGAAGCCGCCGAGCGCGGAATATCCCTTCGGCACCGACAATATCGGCCGCGACATTTTCTCGCGCGTGATCCTGGGCACCCGCTCGGCCCTGATCGTCTCGCTCTCGGTGGTCTCGGGCGCCATGGCCATCGGCGTGACACTTGGCCTCGTTGCCGGCTTCTATGGTCGCTGGGCGGGTGAGGCGATCATGCGGGTGACCGACGTGTTCCTGGCCGTGCCCCAGCTCATTCTGGCATTGGCGCTGGCGCAACTGTTCTCGCCCAGCCTGGAGAGCGCCATGCTGGCGCTAACCCTCACTTATTGGCCGTTCTTCGCGCGCATCGTCTATGCCGAGACCAGGCGACTCAAGGCGTCGCTGTTCGTCGATGCCCTGCAATGCATCGGCGCCAGCGCGCCGCGTATCGTCTTCGCCCACATCCTGCCCAATGCCGCCTCGCCCATCATCGTGCGCCTGACCATCGGCATGGGCTTCACCATCCTGACCGCCGCCGTGTTGGGATTTCTCGGCATGGGGGCGCCGCCGCCCAGCCCCGATTGGGGCCTCGCCATCGCCGAGAGCCGCCAGCATCTGCCGGATACCTGGTGGTTCGCGACTTTTCCGGGGCTGGCGATTTTTCTCACGGTGCTGGGCTTCAACCTGTTGGGTGACGGGCTGCGCGATATCGTCGATCCTCGCCTGCGCCGCTCGCGCTGAACCATGGCGGCGGACCCGACCAACGCCCGGCCACCGCTTCTGAGCGTTGCCAATTTGCGGGTCTCGATCGCGAGCGACGAGGGCCTGGCCCAAGTGCTCGACGGCGTGTCGCTCGACGTTGCCGAAGGGCGCATTGTCGGCGTGGTCGGCGAATCGGGCTGCGGCAAGTCGACCCTGGTGCGGGCAGTCCTTGGTATCTTGCCGAGGGGTGCCCGCACCGAGTCGGGCTCCATCCATTTCGCCGGCGAAGACCTGCTGACGCTCGACGAGCGCGCCATGACCCGGCGCATTAGGGGCCGCGCCATCGGCTTCATTCCGCAAGACCCTTATCTCGCGCTCAATCCGGTGTTCCGGGTGGGGACCCAATTGCTGGAGATCATGCGCTGGCATGGCGACGGCAGCGAGGACGGGGCTGGCCCGTTCAACCGGGCGCGGCGGGCGCGCCACCGCCTCTGGCTGATCCAGATACTCAAGGCCGTGCAGCTTCCAGACCCCGAACAGGCGCTTGACCGCTATCCGCATCAGTTCAGCGGCGGCCAGCGTCAGCGCTTGCTGATCGCGGGGGCACTCGCCTGCCGGCCGCGACTGGTCATCGCCGACGAGCCGACCACCGCGCTCGATGTCACGACCCAGCTCGAAATCCTGAAACTCCTGAAACGTCTCGTGGCCGAGTTCGGCGTTTCCATGCTGTTCGTGACCCACGATGTGGGCGTCGTGGCACAACTCTGCGATGAGGTTGCCGTGATGTATGCGGGCCAATCGGTCGAATGGGGCGGGACCGGCGAATTGCTGGCGCGCCCGCGCCATCCCTATACCGTGAGCCTGCTCGCCTGCCATCCCGACCGAGCCGACGGCCTGGTGGGGATAGCGGGCCAAGTTCCCTCGGCGCTGGCACCACCCACGGGCTGCCGCTTCCACCCGCGCTGCGGCAAGGCGATGGCCGCGTGCGCCGGGACCAAGCCGGAGACCACGCCAAGCGGCGACCGCCACACCGTTGCCTGCATGCTCTATGGCGTGCCCGATGCCTGAGGCTGGCCCGCTGCTCGAGATCGAGGGGATCGTGACACTCTTGGGCGGCGAGCGCCGCTTCCTCCGCGCGCCGCGCCCGCCCGTCAGGGCCGTCGACGGGGTCTCGCTCAGCCTTCGCGAGGGCGAGATTCTGGGCCTCGTGGGTGAGTCCGGCTGCGGCAAAACGACGCTTGGGCGCACCATCCTCGGCATCCAGCGGGAGACGGCGGGCGAGATCAGGCTCGCCGGCGAGCTTGTGAGCGGCCTCGATCCCGCCCTGGCACGACAACGCCGCCGCGACATCCAGTATGTCCATCAGGACCCGGGTGCCGCCCTCGATTCCTGGTGGAGCATCGGTCGCTCGCTCGCCGAGGGGCTGATCGTGCATGGCATTCGCGACGGCGCCGAACGCCACCGGCGCGTCGACCAAGTACTGGCGGCTGTCGGTCTCGACGCCACCTTCAAGCCCCGCTATCCCCATGAATTGTCGGGTGGCCAGCTCCGCCGCGTGGGCCTCGCCCGCATCCTGGTGCTCTCGCCTCGCCTCGTCATCCTGGACGAGCCTACCTCCGGCCTCGACCTCTCGGTACAGGCGACGGTGCTCCTCCTGATCCGGGAGTTGCGCCGGCGGCTCGGCCTCACTTTCCTCTTCATCTCCCATGATTTGTCCGTCGTGCGCCTGATGTGCGACCGGGTCGCCATCATGTATCTCGGCCGGGTGGTCGAGTCGGCGGAAACAAAGGCGATCTTCGAACGGCCGCGCCATCCCTATACCCGCGCGCTGCTGGCGGCAGCACCTCGTCTCGAACCCGGCCAGATCGTCGACGAGAGCCTGATCCTGGGCGACCCGCCGAGCGCGGCGGCCATTCCCTCGGGCTGCGCCTTCCGCACCCGCTGCCCGCATGCCGAGGATGCTTGCGCCACCGCCCTGCCGCCCTCTGAAGCCGTCTCCGAGAGCCACCATGTCGCCTGCCGGCGCTGGCGGGAGCTGGCACCGCTAATCGGCCGATGACAGGGCCGCCTCGCGCCCATGCACGAGAGCGAAGAGGGCCGGGATGACGATGAGCGTGAGGAGCGTCGAGGAAACCATGCCGCCGATCATCGGCACGGCGATGCGCTGCATGACTTCCGAGCCGACGCCGGTACTCCAGAGGATCGGCACGAGGCCGGCCATGATGGCGGCGACGGTCATCATCTTGGGCCGCACCCGCTCGACGGCGCCGCTCATGATCGCCCGGTGCAAGTCGGCGCGGCTGAAGGGTAAATCCTCCGCCCTGCGGCGCGCCTTCACCTCCTTCATGGCATGGTCGAGATAGATCAGCATGACGACGCCGGTCTCGGCGGCGATGCCGGCGAGCGCGATGAAACCCACCACGGTCGCGACGCTCATATTGAAATCCATCCAATGCATCAGCCAAAGACCGCCCACCAACGAAAAGGGCAGCGACATCAGCACGATCAGCGTATCCGATAGGCGCCGGAAATTGAGATAGAGCAGCAGGAAAATGACCAGGAGCGTCGCCGGCACGACGAGGCGGAGGCGCTCCTTGGCGCGCTCAAGATATTCGAACTGCCCGCTCCAAGCGGCGTAATAGCCGGGCGGGAAGACAACGCTATCGGCGACGATCCGCCGGGCTTCCTCGACATAGCCGCCGAGATCGCGGTCGCGAATGTCGACATAGACATAGACGGCAAGTCGGCCGTCCTCGGTGCGTATGGTGGTCGGCCCCTGGGTCCGCCGGATGCTGGCGACCTCGCCGAGCGGTATGGCGGCACCGTTCGCCAGCGACACCAGGACCTCGCTCGCGATCGCGTCGGGGTCGCTCCGCACATCGCGCGGATAGCGCAGCACGACGCCATATCGTTCCCGTCCCTCGACCGTCGTCGTCACCAATTCGGCGCCGAGCGCCATGGCGATGGTCGATTGCACGTCCGCGACCGAGAGACCATGGCGGGCGATCCGATCGCGGTCGGGCGCGATCTCGAGGAAATAGCCGCTATTGACCCGCTCGGCATAGGCGCTGCTGGTACCGGGGACCCGCCGCAGCACCGATTCTACCTCCCGGGCGAGGCGCTCGAGCTCGGCCAAATCATTGCCGAAGATCTTGACGCCGACCGGTGTGCGAATGCCGGTCGACAGCATGTCGATGCGGGCCTTGATCGGCATGGTCCAGGCGTTGCTGACGCCCGGGAACTGCAAGGCCGTGTCCATTTCGGCGATCAGCTTGTCGAGGGTCATTCCCGGTCGCCACACGGAGGGGTCCTTTAAGTTGATGATCGTCTCGAACATCTCAAGGGGCGCCGGGTCGGTCGCGGTCTGGGCGCGGCCGGCCTTGCCCCACACGCTCTCGACTTCCGGGAACGTCTTGATGATCCGGTTCTGGGTCTGGAGGAGTTCGGCCGACTTGGTGACCGAGAGGCCCGGCAGAGTGGTCGGCATGTAGAAGAGGGTTCCTTCGTTCAAATTGGGCATGAACTCGGAGCCAAGGCGCCGGGCCGGGACGATCGCGGCGGCCAGCACCAGGATGGCCATGAGAAGGGTCGCGCGCTTGGCCCGGAGTACCAGGCGAATCACCGGCCGGTAGAGCCAGATCAACAGCCGATTGAGGGGATTTTTGGCCTCGGGCACGATGCGGCCACGGATGAACAAGACCATTAGCGCCGGCACGAGCGTGACCGATAGAAGCGCGGCCGCCGCCATGGCGAAGGTCTTGGTAAAAGCGAGCGGCTTGAAGAGCCGGCCTTCCTGGGCCTCGAGGGTGAAGATCGGCAGAAACGAAACCGTGATCACCAGGAGACTGAAGAAGAGGGCGGGCCCCACTTCCTCGGCGGCGCGAATCAGCACCTCGGTTCGCGCGACCCCGGGCGGCGCCTGCTCGAGCCGCTTGTGGGCGTTCTCGACCATGACGATGGCGGCGTCGACCATGGCGCCGATGGCGATGGCAATACCGCCGAGGCTCATGATGTTCGAGCCGATGCCGAGCACATGCATGACGGCAAGTGCCATCAGGATGCCGAGCGGCAGTGTCACGATGGCAACGAGGGCACTCCTCGCGTGCAGGAGAAAGACGAAGCAGACGAGGGCCACGACGACGCTCTCCTCGGCAAGTGTGCGCAACAAGGTCCGGATCGCCCGATAGATGAGCGTCGAGCGATCGTAAACCCGGATAATCTCCACGCCCTCGGGCAGGCTCGCAGCGATTTCCGCCAATCGTTCCTTGACCCGGTGGATGACATCCAGGCTGTTGGCGCCATGGCGTTGCATGGCAATGCCGCTCGCCACTTCGCCCTCGCCATTCAATTCGGCGATGCCCCGTCGCTCATCCGGCACCAGTTCGACACGGGCCACGTCACCCAGCAGGACGGGCGTGCCGTCCACCGCCTTCAGCATGATGCGTTCGAAATCGGCTGGGCTCGTCACATAGCCACGACCGCGGATCACGAATTCGGTCTCGGCAAGCTCGATCGAGCGCCCGCCCACATCCATGTTGCTCGCCCGGACCGCGTCGCGGATGGTCTGCAACGAGATGCCGAGCGCCTTCATGCGCCACGGATCGACGACGACGGCATACTGCTTGACGAAGCCGCCAACGCTCGCGACCTCGGCAACGCCGGCCGCCTTGGCGACGGCGAAGCGCACATGCCAGTCCTGAAGCGCGCGAAGTTCGGCTAGGTCGCGGCCGTGTCCGGTCACGGCATACTGGTAGACCCAGCCGACGCCCGTGGCATCGGGACCGAGATTGGGCACGACACCGCGGGGCAGCCGCTGGGCCGCGACGTTGAGATATTCGAGCACGCGGCTACGCGCCCAATAAATGTCGGTGCCATCCTCGAAGATCACATAGACGAAGGAGACGCCGAACATGGAGAAGCCGCGCACGACGCGTGAGCGCGGCACGCTCAGCATCGCCGTGGTGAGGGGAAACGTCACCTGGTCTTCGATCACCTGCGGCCCTTGGCCCGGATATTCCGTGTAGACGATAACCTGGGTGTCGGAGAGGTCCGGGATCGCATCGAGTGGAAGGCGGTTCATGGCATAGAGGCCGGCGAGCGTCGCGAACGCCGCCCCGATCAGCACCAGAACGATATTGGTCGCCGACCAGCGGATCAGGCGGGCGATCATGGCTCGACCTTCGGCGGACCGAAGCCGCTCAATGCCGCGCGTAGATTGCTTTCGGCGTCGATCAGGAAATTGCCCGTGACGACCAGACGTTCGCCTTCCTCGAGGCCGTCCAGAACTTCGACCAGACCGTTGCCGCGCCGGCCGAGGGCGAGCTGGCGCGGCTCGAAGAGACCGTCGCCCTTGGCAACGAAGGCGACACGCCGGCTGCCGCTATCGATGATGGCTGAGTCCGGTATGGCGATGACGGGGGAATCGCTCGCTTGCGCCTCGATCGTCACGTCGCCATAGAGGCCCGTCTTGATGCGGCCATCCGGATTGCCCAGGACGATTCGGACCGACGCCGTGCGGGTCATCATATTGAGTTCGGGATAGATGAAGGCGACCTCGCCTTCGATCGGCTGCTCGGCGAACGCCCTGAACACAATTCGGGCGGTCTGGCCGATGCGCAGCCAGCCCAGGTCGCGTTCGGCCACCTGGGCCATGACCCAGACGGTCGACAAATCCGTGACCTTGAACAGCATGTCGCCCGCCGCAAACCGCATGCCGACCAATGCGGGCTTTTCCATCACCGTGCCGGTCGTGGGCGCGGTCAAGGTCAGGGCGCGCACCGCTTCGCCGGTCTCGCGCAGTCGCGCGATCACCTGATCGGAGAGCCCGAACAGACGGAGGTTCTGTTCCGTCTTCGCCAGATCGCCGACGCGCGCCGACCCGCGCAATGCGGTTAGATAGTCCGCCTGTTTCCGCAAGATGTCGGGGCTTTCGATCCAGACCCGCATCAAGGGTTGGCCGGCCCGCACCGCCGTACCCGTTAGCGGCACATGCAAGGTCTCGACAAAGCCATCGAACTTGGCGGTGACGACGGCAACGCGGCTTTCATCGGCCGTCACCGTGCCGGCGGCCTTGATACGCCGCGTCAGCACGCGGCGCGAAACCGGCTCCGTGCGGACCCCCGCGCGCTGCACCCGTTCCGGGCCGATGCGCACCGACCCGGCCGGGCCCAAGACCTCGTCCTCGAAGACAGGGATAAAGTCCATGCCCATGGAATCTTTCTTGGGCTTGGGTGACACATCCGCGAGGCCCATGGGGTTCCGGTAATAAATGACGCGGCGGCCACCGGCGGCGGACGGGGGTGCGTCAGGTGCCATGGCGACCGGTGGTGGCGCGGGCCGGGTAGTGACCCACTCGATCGGCGCAGGCCCGGCGAAGAGCAGGGCCAAAACGGCGGCGGCAGTCAGAGCCAGCCAGCCCAGGATATGGCGTCGCATGAAACCGATCCTCGAAAAGTCTAAGCGCACGCGCCGCCCTGGCGAACGGCGCCAGGCGACGGGTGAACCGGCCGGCTTCTGTCAGCCGGCCGGCGACTTCAGACGGGGATCGAGGAACGGGGTGGGCGGAAGGGCGGGATGCCGACGATCGGCACATGCCCCCGATCGCCGACCGAGCCGGCGACACGCACGGGTTTCCATTGCCGAAGCGCAACATCGGACGGCAGCAGCGATGCGACCGTCGAGGGCGCGCAACGACCCTGGCACGAGGCACCCGGCACACAGCCGCCGCCCCAATGCCCGGCACAGCAGTCGCTGCCGGGATCGCCGCAGGCCATGGCCGAATGCTGGCCCGCACCGACCGCGCCCGCGCCAAATCCTAGCCCCGACCCGAAACCGGTCACGACCAAAAGCAGCGCCAATGCGAGGGCATGGGAGAGTTTTCGTAGCATGGCTTTCTTGCATATAGGGACGGGCGGGCCGTCCGTCACGTCGTAAATTGCCCCACCCTCGGCCATGAACAATACCAGCCTCGGATAAATTTTTTCTTGACCGCCTTATACTCAAAATGAGTATTAATGGGGAGACAAACCAGGGCCATGGAATCATTGGCTGCCGAAGGAGCCAGCACGAGCGCGCCCGCCCGATTGCCCCACCTGATTGCCCACCCGATTGCCGTTGCGGCAATCGGGCGATTCGTGCCCAACTGTCTTGAAAATAAAGGACTGGTGTCCGAACGGCGTCGCGCCGCTAGCACGAAAGCCGCATCGGAGGGGTTAGCAGGGAGAGCACCCATGAGCAGGAAGATGTGGCTCGGTGGCGTCGTTGCCATTGCGCTCACCGCGGTTTCAACCGGCTCGGCGCCGGCGCTGGCGCAGCAGAAGACGCTGAAATTCATTCCGCAGGCCGATCTGCGGATTCTCGATCCGATCTGGACCACCCAGTACATCGTGCGCAATCACGGCTACCTGATCTACGACACGCTGTTCGCGCAGAACGACAAGTTCGAGATCAAGCCGCAGATGGTCGACACCTACACGGTGAGCGATGACAAGAAGCTTTACACCTTCACGCTGCGCGACGGCCTGCGCTTCCATGATGGCGGCGCGGTCACGTCGCGGGACGTGGTGCCCTCGCTCGAGCGCTGGGGCAAGAAGGATTCGCTCGCCATCCTGATCATGACCAAGATCGACGCGATGAAGGCGGTCGACGACAAGACCTTCACCATCCAGCTAAAGGAGCCGTTCCCGTTGCTCTTGGAGGGCCTCTCCAAGGTCTCGTCCAACGTGCCGTTCATCATGCCCGAGCGCGTCGCCAAGACCGACGCCAACGAGCAGATCAAGGAGGTGATCGGCTCCGGACCATTCAAGTTCCTGCGTGACGAGTGGGTCCCGGGCAGCAAGGCGGTCTATGTCAAGAACACCGACTACAAGCCGCGCTCGGAGCCGGCCAACTGGGCGACCGGCGGCAAGGTGGTGCACATCGACCGGCTGGAGTGGCTGATCATCCCGGACACGGCGACCGCCGCGGCGGCGCTGGAGAAGGGCGAGGTCGACTGGTGGGAAGTTCCGCCGTCGGACTTCTGGAACCGCCTCTCCAAGGTGAGCGGCGTCAAGGTGATCCAGTCGGACCCGCTGGGCAATCTCGGCGTGTTCCGCTTCAACCATCTGCACCCGCCGTTCGACAATCCGAAGGCGCGCCAGGCGCTGCTGTACGCGATCGACCAGGACGACTACATCGCGTCCATGGTCGGCGACGTGAAGAACGGCAAGCACTGCTACTCCTATTTCGGCTGCGGCGTGCCGATGGAGACCGAGGCTGGCGCCGAGCCGCTCAAGGGCAAGCGCGACCTCGCCAAGGCCAAGGCGCTGTTGAAGGAGGCCGGCTACAACGGCGAGAAGATCGTGGTGATCTCGCCGACCGACCAGCCGGTGATCCACGCCCAGTCGCTGATGACCACCGAGCTCTTGAAGGGCCTCGGCATGAACGTCGAAATGCAGGCGATGGACTGGGGCACCATGGGCCAGCGCCGCGCCCGCAAGGAGCCGCCGGACAAGGGCGGCTGGAACATCATGCACACCTGGACGCTGGTGCTCGACCAGATGCTCCCCCCTGCCGCCATCATGGTCTCCGGCGGGGCGGACAAAGCCTGGTTCGGCTGGCCAACCAACCCGAGGATCGAGCAGCTGCGCAACATCGACTGGGTCGGGGCGACATCGCTCGACGAGCAGAAGAAGATCGTCGCCGACGCCAGCAAGGAGGCGTATCAGACGCTCCCCTGGATCGTCACCGGGCAGTTCTTCCCGAAGACCGCCTTCCGCGCCAATGTCACCGGCGTGCCGGTCTCCCCGGTGGTGTTCTTTTGGGGCGTCAACAAGAACTGAACAGGGTACCGGTCCGTGCTTGTGCGCCCCCTCCCCCTAACCCCCTTGCACACGGGGAGGGGCGACTCGATCTCGCTCCCGCCCCGCTTGTGGGGGCGGGATGGGGCGGGGGCTGCCGCGGCCGCCGCCATCTGAGGGCGCGCGCATGTTCGCCTATGTCGTTCGCCGCGTGCTCGCGACCATCCCCGTGATGGGCGTCGTGGCGGTATTCGTCTTCGCGCTGCTGCGTCTGACGCCGGGCGACCCGGCGATCATGATCGCCGGCGACATCGCGACCGAAGCCGACATCGCCGCGATCCGCGCCAAGCTCGGCCTCGACGAGGCGCTGCACATCCAGTTCGCCACCTGGATGTGGGGCCTGCTCAGGGGCGATCTCGGCATCTCGATCTTTTCCAACCTGCCCGTGAGCCGGCTGATCGGGCAGCGCCTGGAGCCGACCCTGGCGCTCACCGTCACCGCGCTGATCCTCGCGGTGTCGATCGCCGTGCCGATGGGCGTCGTGGCGGCCTGGAAGGCCGGCACCTGGATCGACACGGCGGTCATGTCTTTCGCCGTGCTCGGCTTCTCCGTACCGGTGTTCGTGCTCGGCTTCGTGCTGATCCTGGTGTTCTCGCTGTCGCTCGACTGGCTGCCGGTGCAGGGCTACACCCCGATCCGCGAGGGCTTCGTGCCCTTCCTGCGCAACATCATCCTGCCGTCCGTGGCCCTCGGCGTGATCTACGCCGCGCTGATTGCGCGCATCACCCGCGCGACGATGCTGGACGTGCTGGCACAGGACTACATCCGCACCGCCGAGGCCAAGGGCTTGGCCACCGACCAGGTGCTGCTCGGCCACGCGCTGAAGAACGCCTCGGTGCCGATCGTCACGGTGATCGGCATCGGCATTGCGCTGCTGATCTCGGGTGCCATCGTCACCGAGACGGTGTTCGCGATTCCCGGCCTCGGCCGTCTGACAGTCGACGGCATCCTGAAGCGCGACTACCCGATCATCCAGGGCATGGTGTTGCTGTTCTCCGGCGTCTATGTGCTGATCAACCTGCTGGTCGATCTCAGCTACATGTTCCTCGACCCTCGCATCCGGTACTGAGATGGCGAGCACCGCCATCGAACTCACCCGGCCCCTGGCCCGCCCCGAGGGAGGTCTGCGCCGCACCGTCCGCCGCCACCCGACCATCCTGATCGGCGGCTCGATCCTGCTGCTCATGGTGCTGGTGGCGATCTTCGCGCCGCTGCTCGGCACCGTCGATCCGCAGGCGGTGGCACCGGCGCGGCGCCTCAGGTGGCCGCAGGAGCGCTGGTGGTTCGGCACCGACATGATGGGCAGGGACGTGTGGAGCCGCACGCTCTACGGTGCCAGAATCTCGCTGGTCGTGGGCTTAGGCGCGGCACTGCTGGCAACCTTCGGTGGCTTGCTGCTCGGCCTGGTCACCGGCTTCATCCGCCGGGTCGACGCGGTGCTGATGCGCGTCATGGACGGGCTGATGTCGATCCCGGCGGTATTGCTGGCGATCGCGCTGATGGCGCTGACCACGGCCAGCGTTGAGAACGTCATCATCGCCATCGCCATCGTCGAATTGCCGCGCGTCACTCGCCTGGTGCGCGGCGTCGTACTCTCCCTGCGCGAGCAGCCCTTCGTTGAGGCGGCGACCGCGTCGGGCACCGGGCTCGCCCGCACGCTGTTCAAGCACATTCTGCCCAACACCATCGCGCCATTACTGGTCCAGGGCACCTACGTCTGCGCCTCGGCGATGATCACCGAGGCGATCCTCAGCTTCATCGGCGCCGGCACGCCGCCGAACATCCCGAGCTGGGGCAACATCATGGCGGAAGCCCGCTCGATTTTTCAGGTCGCCTGGTACATCGTGCTGTTCCCGGCGGTGTTCCTGTCGCTGACCGTGCTGGCGGTCAACCTGCTCGGCGACGGCTTGCGCGACATGCTCGACCCCCGCCTCTCGCGACGGATGTGATGAACGCACCGCTGCTGGAGATCGACAATCTGAAGACCTACTTCTACACTCGCGATGGCGTGGTGCGGGCGGTCGACGGCGTCACCTATAACGTGGCCAAGGGCGAGACGCTTGCCGTGGTCGGCGAATCGGGCTGCGGCAAGAGCGTGACCGCGAAGTCGATCCTGAGGCTCAACCCGTCGCCGCCGGCGCGCAACGTCGCCGGCCAGATCCGCTTCGAGGGCCGCGACCTGCTGACGCTCGATCTGGACGCGCTCCGGCGGATCCGCGGCAACGCGATCTCGATGATCTTCCAGGAGCCGATGACCAGCCTCAATCCGGTTCTGACCGTCGGCCGGCAGATCGCCGAGACGTTGGTGTTGCACCAGGGCATGAGCCAATCGCAAGCAACCGCGCGCGCCGTGGCAATGCTGAAGCTGGTGCAGATCCCCGAGGCCGAGCGCCGCATGAAGCAGTACCCGCACCAGCTCTCCGGCGGCATGCGCCAGCGCGTGATGATCGCCATGGCGCTAAGCTGCGACCCGAAGCTGCTGATTGCCGACGAGCCGACCACGGCGCTCGACGTGACGATTCAGGCGCAGATCCTCGACCTGATGCGCGACCTGAAATCGCGCCTCGGTACCGCGATCATCCTGATCACCCACGATCTCGGCGTTGTCGCCGAGATGGCCGAGCGCGTGGTTGTGATGTATGCCGGCCGCATGGTCGAGCAGGCGCCGGTCGCCGACCTGTTCCGCCGGCCGCGCCACCCCTACACCCGCGGCCTGATGGCCTCGATCCCGCATCTCGGCTCGTCGCTGGCGAGCGACGCGCCGCCACGGCTCTCGGAAATCTCCGGCATCGTGCCGTCGCTGGTGGAGGAGATTCCCGGCTGCGCGTTCGCCGAGCGCTGCGGCTTTGTCACCGAACGCTGCCGGCGCGAGACGCCGCCGCTGGAGGAGCAGGCGCCCGGCCACACCGTCGCCTGCCACGAGACCCAGCGGGTGATGGCGTCATGAACGCGCCGGTGCTCGACGTCCGCGGCCTGAAGAAGCACTTCCCGGTGCGCAAGGGCGTGTTCGGCCGCATCGCCGGCCAGGTCTACGCGGTCGACGGCGTCAGCTTCACCATCGAGTCCGGCCAGACGCTCGGCCTGGTTGGCGAATCCGGCTGCGGCAAATCGACCGCCGGCAAGTCGATCGCCAAGCTGATCGACCCGACCGAAGGCGAGGTGATGATCGAGGGCGAGCGCATCGACCACCTCTCCCGCCGCGCGATCCGCCCCTTCCGCCGGCGCATCCAGTTCGTGTTCCAGGACCCGTATTCCTCGCTCAATCCCAGGCTCAACGCCGGTGAGATCGTCGCCGAGCCGCTGATCAACTTCAGGAATGGCGGCGGCGGCAACATCAAGCAGAAGGTCGCCGAGCTGTTCCCGAAGGTCGGCTTGAAGGCAGAGCAGATGGAGCGCTTCCCGCACGAATTCTCCGGCGGCCAACGCCAGCGCATCGGCATCGCGAGAGCCCTCGCGCTCAATCCGGCGCTGATCATCTGCGACGAGCCGGTGTCAGCCTTGGACGTCTCGGTGCAGGCCCAGGTGATCAACCTGCTGATGGACCTGCAGGCCGAGTTCGGCCTCTCCTACTTGTTCATCGCCCACGACCTTGCGGTGGTCGAGCACATCGCCCACCGCGTCGCGGTGATGTACCTCGGCCGCATCGTCGAAATCGCCGACAAGCGCGAATTGTTCAAGCAGCCGCTGCACCCCTACACCGAGGCGCTGCTCTCGGCCGTGCCGGTGCCGACACCCGGCGCCCGGTCCAGGCGTATCGTGCTCCAGGGCGACGTGCCGAGCCCGATCACCCGGCCGCCGGGCTGCCACTTCCACACCCGCTGCCCCTACGCCGAGGTCCGCTGCAAGGTCGAGCCCCCGGCGTTGCGCGAGACCGCCCCCGGCCGCATGGTCGCCTGCCATCTGCGATAGGATTTCGCTCCGGCAACGCCCGGATCGGGGTGACCGGCAGCGGCTCGTCGAGATGGTTCCGATTCCGGTCGAAGGCCCGCGCCGGGACCGAGCCAGCCTTGGCAAAAATCCTGCTTGACAGACTTATACTCAGAGTTAGCATAAGGAGTGGCTGCGTCGACGCGGCCAATTTTTGGCAACCAATTATGCTCATAATGAGTATTACTAAGGAGAAAGAGCATGGCCCCAGGATTATATGTTTCACTTCTTTTGTTCAACCAAGCTATCATTGCATTGACTGTGCTTTGTTCATTCAGAACCGTAGTTCGGCTAATTGGACTCCGCTTGTTTTGCTTGGTTATGCTGTGATAATAGTTCTCACAGTCTGTGCGCTCTAACTCCTTAAGCTTGTTATCTCTACCAATGAAGTTAAGCCAATGTTCCAGGTGTGTTTTGACTGTTCCTAAGCGACCTTTGACGATTAAACTCGCCTCCATGTCCTTGATGCGTTGAACCAAATATGCCTCAACGCCTTGCTTAGTAGTCATTGAAAAGTAAGTCTTACCCGCTAATTGTTGTGCCATTAGCTCGTGGTAATACTTCTTAGCTTTGTCTACGGCTGTGTGTCTATTGCGTGTTTTAAGACTGAAGCGAGCGTACTTCTTTTCCTTAGCCAGCCACATACGCATTTGCCAATATTCACCCCTTTGCGACACAACGTTGTCGTTATAAAACAATGACTTAGTTAAATAAAACTACTCCCACTCGATGGTGCCGGGCGGCTTCGAGGTGATGTCGTAGGTCACCCGGTTAATGCCGCGCACTTCGTTGATGATGCGGGTCGCCACCCGGCCGAGAAAGCCATGGTCGAAGGGGTAATAGTCGGCGGTCATGCCGTCGGTCGAGGTCACGGCCCGGAGCGCCAAGGCATGGTCGTAGGAGCGCATGTCGCCCATGACGCCGACCGTTTTTACGGGCAGCAGCACGGCAAATGCCTGCCAAATCGCATCGTAGAGCCCAGCATCGCGGATTTCCTCGATGAATATCCGATCGGCAAGGCGCAGGAGCGCCAGCTTTTCCGCCGTCACCTCGCCCGGCACGCGGATGGCGAGGCCGGGGCCGGGGAAGGGATGCCGGCCGACAAAGGCCTCGGAGAGGCCGAGCTCGCGGCCCAATGCGCGCACCTCGTCCTTAAAGAGCTCGCGCAGCGGTTCCACCAGCTTGAGGCGCATGCGCTCGGGCAGGCCGCCCACATTATGGTGCGACTTGATGGTGACACTGGGGCCACCGGTGAAGGACACGGATTCGATGACGTCGGGATAGAGCGTGCCCTGTGCCAGGAAATCCACCCGGCCGAGCTTCGCCGCCTCGGCGTCGAACAAGTCGATGAAGCTGGCGCCGATGATCTTGCGCTTCCGCTCCGGGTCGGTAACACCCTGGAGCCGGCCGAGGAACAGGCCTTCCGCCTCGACATGGACGAGCGGGATGTTGAAATGACCGCGAAAGAGCTCGACCACCTCGTCGGATTCGCCGGCGCGCATCAGCCCCGTGTCGACGAAGACGCAAGTGAGCCGGTCGCCGATCGCCTCATGCAGCAAGACCGCGGCCACGGAGGAGTCCACGCCGCCCGAAAGTCCGCAGATCACCCGGCCGTCCCCCACTTGGGCGCGAATCCGGGCGACCGCCTGGCGGCGGAAGGCGGCCATGGTCCAGCGCCCCGCGCAGCCGGCGATGCGGAGCGTGAAATTAGCGATGAGGCGCGCGCCATCGGGCGTGTGCATCACTTCGGGGTGGAACTGCACGCCATAGAAGCCCCGCGCCTCGTCGGCGATGGCGGCGAAGGGAGCGCCATCGCTCGTGGCAACCGTGCGAAAGCCCGCCGGCAGGCCGATTACCCGATCGCCATGGCTCATCCAGACTTGTTCGCGGCCGCCCTTCGCCCATACGCCGTCAAAGAGGGCGCAATCGCCCACCACATCGACGAAGGCACGGCCGAATTCGCGGTGGTCCGACGCCGCCACCTCGCCGCCAAGCTGTTGGACCATGGTCTGCTCGCCATAGCAGATGCCGAGCACCGGCACACCCAGGCGAAACACCCGATCGGGTGCCCTGGGCGTGCCGGATTCCGTCACCGACGCCGGCCCGCCCGACAGGATGATCGCCTTGGCACCCCAACCCCCGATGGCGGCATCGTCCAGGCGGTTGAAGGGATGGATCTCGCAATAGACGCCGGCCTCGCGCACCCGGCGTGCGATGAGTTGGGTGTATTGGGCGCCGAAATCCAAGATCAGCACGCGCTCGGCCTCGCCGGCCTCCGCCACCCAGGGGGGCCGCCGATCAGGCGACGCCATTGAGATCGCGCCAGCCATAGGCAAGCTCATGAATGGTTTCCCCCCATTGCTGGCTCTCACGCTCGCCGACCAGGGCACCACCGATCGCGGCATAGAAGAAGCGGGCCGGATTGCCCTTCAGGACCCAGATCAGGGCCGACTGGCTGCCGGAGCGCTCGAGCCGGCGAAACATGGTGTCGACGAGGCGCCGGCCGACACCCTGGCCGTGAAACTCATCGTCGATATAGAGCGTGTAGACCTCTCCGTCGAAGCGGGTGTCGCCGGACTGCTCCCGCCCGCAACTGCCGAAGCCGACGACCCCGCGCCCGCCAATCTCGGCGACGAACACGGTGCCCATGCTGCGCTGGGTGAGATGGCGGCGCCAAAGCCGCGCCTGGCGTCCGGGCGTCATGGCCACCAGCACCCGGTCGGGCACGAGGCCCGGATAGGTCGAGCGCCAGCTCTCCGCCTGGACGCGGCCGATGGCGTCCGCGTCACCGGCGCCCGCCATGCGGATGGCGACCTCGCCCGCGATCCCGGTCACGGAGCACCGCCCCCACGCCGCCGGATGGCGACGAAGAACCCGTCGGTGCCGTGCCGCGCGGGCGTCAAGGTGAGATCATCGCCCTCGGACGGACAAATGCCGCCGATCGCCGACCGCCAGGGCTGTGCGACCGGCACGATCTCGACATCCGGATGGGCATCGCGGAACCAGGACATCTGATCGCTATTCTCCTCGGGCAGCAACGAGCAGGTAGCATAGACGAGATGGCCACCCGGCCGCACCAGTTGCCATGTGGTGGCCAAGATCTGCCGCTGGGTCGCGACCGAGGCCGCGAGCGTCGCGGCATCAAGCCGCCATTTGAGGGCGGGATCGCGGCGCCATGTGCCGGTTCGCGTGCAGGGCACGTCGACGAGCACGCGATCGAAGCGGCCCGCATGGGCGGCGTGCCATGGATCGTCGGCACCGGACAGAAGCTGCAACGCCACGTTATGGGCCGCGGCCCTGCGCAGCCTGGGTTCGATTCGCTCAAGCCGGGCCACACTCACGTCGGCGGCAACGATCTTGCCCTCGCCACCCATGGCGGCCGCGATCGCCAGGGTTTTGCCGCCGGCTCCGGCGCAATAGTCGAGGATCGCCATGTCGGGCCCGGCGTCGACCAGGAGGGCCGCGAGCTGCGAACTCTCGTCCTGCACCTCGATCAGCCCATCCTTGAAAGCCGCCAGTTGGCCGAGCGGCTGGCGCCCGGCAAGCCGGAGGCCGACCGGCGACCAGGGCGTTGGTTCGCACGCGACTCCGGCCTCGACCAATGCGCGCCGGGCGGTCGCGCGATCAGCTTTCAATGTGTTGACGCGGAGATCGACGGGCGCCGGCATCGCCAGCGCCCCGAACTCGGTGAGAGGATCGCCCGCACCGGCGGCGAGGCTCGCCGCCAGCCAATGCGGTACATTGCCCCGCACCCAATCGGGCTGGCCGGGATGGTCGAGCGCCGCCCCGGCCAGGCCCTCGACCAGCCTGAATTCGTTTGCCAAGAGCGCTGACGGGCCATACCGGACGCCCGCGAACGCCGCCCCGAGAGCGCCCGCGTCCCAGCCTTCGACCAGCATGAGATGGGCCAGCACCCTGGACCGATCGGATGGCGTCTCCCCGTGGCGGCCGGTCCACCAGTCGAGTTGGCCCTGCCGGCGGAGCGCCCCGAACACCAGTCCCAAAACCCAGCGTCGATCGCCGGAGCCCGCATAGCGGCGGGCACGAAACCATGCGGCCGTCACCGCGTCCGCGGGAATGTCCGCCTCGCTGATCGTCCGGAGCAGCTCGATAGCCGCTTGTGCGCGGGCCGCGGGCGTCACGCCTGACTAGATCTCCGGTCGAATATTGTAATTGGGCGATTCCTTGGTCACCGAGATGTCGTGCACATGGCTTTCGCGCAGGCCCGCATTGGTGATGCGCACGAAGCGGCAGTTCCGCTGCATATCGGCGATGGTGGCGTTGCCGGTATAGCCCATGGCGGCGCGCAGGCCGCCGACAATCTGGTGCAGCACGGTGGCGACGGCGCCGCGATAGGGCACCCGGCCCTCGACCCCCTCCGGCACCAGCTTGAGGGAGTCCTTCACCTCCTCTTGGAAATAGCGGTCGGCGGAGCCCACCGCCATGGCGCCGATCGAGCCCATGCCGCGATAGGATTTGTAGGACCGGCCCTGATAGAGATAGACCTCGCCCGGACTCTCGTCGGTGCCGGCGAAGAGCGAGCCCAGCATGGCGCAGTCGGCCCCCGCCGCGATCGCCTTGGCGAGATCGCCCGACGATTTGATGCCGCCGTCGGCGATCACCGGCACGCCCGCCGCCTGGCACGCCTCGGCCACCTCCATGACCGCCGTGAGCTGCGGCACGCCGACACCGGCAACGATGCGCGTCGTGCAGATGGTGCCAGGACCGATCCCCACTTTGATGGCATCGGCGCCTGCCTGGATCAGCGCCCGCGCGCCCTCGCCCGTCGCCACGTTACCGGCAATGATCTGGGTGTAGTTGGAGAGTTTGCGGATGCGCTCCACCACCTGGATCACACCCCTGGAATGGCCATGGGCGGTGTCGACCACGATGATATCCACCTCGGCATCGAAAAGTGCCGCAGCCCGGCGCAGGCCGTCGTCGCCGACACCCGTCGCCGCCGCGACCCGGAGCCGCCCCTTGTCGTCCTTGCAGGCGTCGGGAAAGCGCGCCGCCTTGTCGATATCCTTGACCGTGATAAGGCCGATGCAGCGATGGGCGTCGTCCATCACTAAGAGCTTCTCGATCCGGTGCTGATGCAGCAGTTGCTTCGCCGCGTCCAAGCTAACGCCCTCGCGCACCGTGACCAGATTCCGGGTCATCAGCTCCTTGATCGGCTGGGCCGGATCGCGGGCGAAGCGCACGTCGCGGTTGGTGACGATACCGACCAGCTTGCCCTTGGTCTCGACCACCGGGATGCCGGAGATCTTGTATTCGGCCATGAGGTTCAAGGCATCGGCCAGGGTCTGGTCGGGCGCGATGGTGACGGGATCGATCACCATGCCCGATTCGAACTTCTTGACCCGGCGCACTTCGCTCGCCTGGCGTTCGATGGTCATGTTCTTGTGGATGACGCCAAGCCCGCCGGCTTGCGCCATGGCGATGGCAAGACCGGCCTCGGTCACCGTGTCCATGGCGGCCGAAATGACCGGGATGCCAAGCTCGACCGTACGGGTGAGGCGGGTTCGCGTCGAGACCTGGGTCGGAAGCACGGCCGACTCGGCCGGCTTCAGCAGGACATCGTCGAACGTCAGCGCCAGCGGGATCGCCGCGATATCGGCTTCTTTCATGCCACCCCCGAGAGAGGTTGGCGGCTCAATATACAGAAGTGCCGGGGCTTGTGAAGGCACCTCGCGCTCATGGTTCCATTTTTCCGAGCTCCGGCGGGCGAAAGCCGCGCGCCACCAGATAGACTTCGGCGGATTGCTTGCGGCTCGCCGGTGGTTTGACCGTATGGAGGGTGGTGAAGGCGGCCCGCAATCGGGCCTGCAAATCGCCCTGGGCGCCGCCCTGAAACAGCTTGACGACGAAGCTGCCGCCAGGCGCCAGCACCTGGATCGCGACCTCGAGGGCCGACTCGGCGAGGACCACGATGCGCAGATGATCGGTCGCGCCATGGCCGGTGGTGGCGGGCGCCATGTCGGCCAGCACCAGGCCGGCCGGCCCGCCGAGGGCGGCCTCGATGAGCGCCAGCGTCTCGGGCGCGCTCACATCGCCCGCCAGAACGATCGCCCCCTCGACACCGGCCATCGCCTCCCTGTCGAGGGCGACCACTCGACCCTGGCCCGACTTGCCCGCCCGCACCCGCTCGACCGCGACTTGGGTCCAGCCGCCGGGCGCCGCGCCGAGGTCTAGCACGGCCTGGCCCGGCCGCAGCAGGCGGTACCGGTCATCGATTTCAATAAGCTTGAAGGCCGCGCGCGAGCGGTAGCCTTGGCGCCTCGCCTCGGCCACATAGGGGTCGTCCAATTGCCGTTGCAACCAGCGGACCGAGGACGGCCGGCGGCCCTGAGAGAGCACCCGCCCGCCCAGCGGACGGCCCGGCTGCCGCCTCGGTGGTCTCATAAACCGCCCGGGGCCGGCCGGTCGCCGTTGATGAGGCCGAGCAGGATGCCTTCGCGCACGCCGCGATCCGCCACCCTGACCACGCCGACCGGCCAGAGGCCGCAAATCACCTCGAGAATGGCGCAACCCGGAATGACCAGATCGGCCCGCTCGCGGCCGATGCAGGGCTGGGCCGCGCGACCCTCTTCGTCCATGGCGCGCAGCCGGCCGATCACGGCGACGATCTCGGCGAAGGTGAGCTGGCGGCCATCCACCTGATCGCGCCGGTAGCGCGGCAAGTCGAGATGGATGCCGGTCAAGGTCGTGACCGTGCCGGAACTCCCCAGCATCTGGACACGGCCGAGGCCGACCGCATGGCGGATGGCGTTGCGTTCCTCGAAGGCGACAAGCGCCAGGCGCACCTCCCTCAGGATGGCGGCATAGTCGTCCTCGCCGACCGAATGGCCGCCAAAACGCTCCGAGAGGCCGACGACGCCAGCCGGGATCGAGAGGCAGTCGATCACCTCCGGCTCGCCCACGGCTGGCACGGCGAGCCAGAGGACCTCGGTGCTACCGCCGCCGATGTCGAAGACAATGGCGCGGTCGTGAACCCTGTCCAGGAGGGGCGCGCAGCCGCTCGCCGCGAGCCAGGCTTCTTCGGAGGCGCTGATGATCTCGATGTCGAGGCCGGTCTCGGCGATCACACGATCGAGGAAGCTATTGCAATTGGCGGCAAGCCGGCAGGCTTCGGTGGCCACGCAGCGCGTTCGCGTTGCCCGGCGGCGGCGGATTTTGCCGGCGCAGACCCGGAGTGCGGCGATGCTGCGGTCGATCGCGGCATCGCCCAGCTCGCCCGAGAGCCCCAATCCCTCGCCCAGGCGCACGATGCGCGAGAAGGAATCGATGACCCGGAAGCCATCCAGTGCCGGGCGCGCCACCAGGAGGCGGCAATTGTTGGTGCCGAGGTCGACCGCGGCATAGACCTCGCCGGCGCCGGACTCGTATTGGTGCCGCCGGCCCCACGGCGACCGGTCGTTCAGGCGATCAACTGTCACGTTCGGCCTCTCGCCTCGCCGGCCACCGGGTCCGTGGGAGAGAACCCAGTACCGGCCGGCCAATCCTCAATCCACATGGGCTAATCTACATGGGGGGGGCGAGGGCTTGCCAGACCGATCGCCCGGCGGTCGCGGAATCCTGTCCACAGCCCAGACGGACTTGCCGGCGACAATCTCGTATGCTGGCCGGAGGCCCGGGGCAAATGGTTGGTTCCGCGTTCGAGTTGATCATTTTCGACTGCGATGGCGTGCTGATCGACAGCGAAGTCATCGCCAATCGAGTGCATGCCGAGGCGCTGACGGCACTCGGCTACACCATGACCACTCGCGACATGATCGACCGCTTCGCCGGCATGAGCGATGCCGCCATGTATGCGTTGATCGAGCGGGAACTGGGCCGGCCCATACCGGCCGGGCACCCGGACGAGGTCAAATCCGCCATCCTGGCGGCCTTCACCCGCGAGCTTCGCCCGATCGCGGGCGTGGCCGAGGTGCTGGCGGCGATAGGCACGCCGCGGTGCGTGGCGTCGAGCAGCGCCCCGGAACGGCTCCGCCACAGCCTCCAATGCGCCGGCCTCTACGATCACTTTGCGCCGCATGTCTTCAGCGCCAGCATGGTGGCGCGTGGCAAACCGGCGCCCGACCTCTTCCTCTTCGCGGCGGCCCAGTTGGGCGTGGCGCACGACGCCGCCATCGTCATCGAGGATAGCGTCATGGGTGTCCGCGCCGCCAGGGCCGCCCATATGCCGGTGCTGGGTTTCCATGGCGGCAGCCATTGCGCCCCCGGCCATGGCGAGCGCTTGGCGACCGAGGGCGCCGATCGCGTGTTCCCCGTCAGCACCTATGAGACAGATATGCGGTATTGAGCAGAGGAGGGTTTTGGTCTCATCGTAGTGACGAAGGAACGAAGATGAGACCAAAACCCTCTGCCCGAAAATCGCCCGGTGAGCGGGCGTTGCAGGACATTCGCCGC
>SHVR01000026.1 GCA_009694185.1 Alphaproteobacteria bacterium
CTCGTCCAGCGCGCCCGCATCAAACGCATGACCATCGAACATCGCCGCTTGCAACACCGCAAGATCGCCGCCTAATATCAACCCCCAGATGAGGCCAACACTCCGCTAATCTAAGCCGCCAACTGTCCCAAATGATCTGACGACGGACAATTCGACAGATTACCTGGGATTCACCGGATGACTCCCGAACCAGCAGAGATATTGGGGCTTTCCCGCCCCTCCGGCAATGCCAACGTGAGGTATGGGCAGCGACCACCGCTTCGGCAACTCGTCGCAGCCCGCTGGCATCGTGCTCGATCCCTTCGCGGGGTCGGGAACGACGCTGATCGCCGCCGAACGGACGGGACGCAAAGCATGTCTCGTCGAGTTCGATCCCGCCTACTGCGACGTGATCGTCAAGCGGTGGCAGGCATTCACCCGGCAATCGGCGGCGCTCGACGGGTCCGGCGAAACTTTTTCTGGTCGAGCTGTCGAGATGCGCGCCGTCGAGGCATTGCAGGTTGGAAGCACCTGAACGCGATGCCACCGCCCATGCCGGCCAGCTCTCCCAGCCATGTTGAAACCACGCTAGCAGCCTGTCGGACTTAGCGCCGCGGATTGGTTCTGATAGAATTGCGGCGTTATCCAGGCCACGATGACAGGCGTCGACCCGATGAGCAACTTCCGGCCGATCAACCGCGACACGGGATTTCTGTTGCCACCGTCTGTGGACGAGTGGCTTCCGGAGAAGCACTTGGCTCGATTTGTGGTTGAGGTGATCGACGGCTTGGACCTGCGGGCGATGAGCGGGAGCTATCGTGGCTCGGGTTCGGCGTCCTACCACCCGGCTTTGTTGCTGGGCATGCTGAAGATGGGCACGGTGGGGCTCGACGGCACCAAGATCCATGCCAACGCCAGCCGGCACAGCGCGCTTTCCTATGAGCAGGCGGGCAAGATCGAGGCGCGGCTGAAGACCGAGGTGGGCGAACTCATGGTCAAGGCCGAGGCGGCGGATCGGGCGGATGTTCCCGACGGGATGTCGATCCCCGATGAGTTGGCGCGGCGC
The DNA here is from genome assembly GCA_009694185.1 of Alphaproteobacteria bacterium. Lineage (GTDB taxonomy): Bacteria > Pseudomonadota > Alphaproteobacteria > SHVR01 > SHVR01 > SHVR01. Next base: position 1,046 of record SHVR01000026.1, read on the forward strand.
GGGCGAAGATCGAGGCGCGAGCTAAGGAGCGCTTCGAGCGCGAGCGGGCCGAGCCACTGGCAAACTCAATGCTTTGTGGTTCGATGCCGACACAATTGCAGGTGCGAAGCGTCGGCATCGAACCACTAGCGTTCCACCCAGCCCCCTCAGCAAGGTGACAATCATGCTGCAAAATTTGTTGCACGCTCTCGACGGCAACCCGGCGCTGGCACGCCGCAACCGCTTCGCCGGCTTGGTCGTCGCCGTGCATCGGGGTGCGGAAAGCTGGACAGTTCGGCTCGGGGTCGAGCCCATCGGTGTCGCGACGGGTTTGACGCCCAAGCCGGATATCGAGTTTCGGGCATCGCCCGACGCCTGGGCCGCGTTCGCGAAGCCCGTGCCGCCGGTCGGATATCAGAGCCTCAACGGCATGATGCGCATGGGCTATCTCGACGTTCGCGGCAACATGCTCGAATTCGGCCGCCACCTGATGCTGATCGAGGAGGTCTTCGCGGCCTTGCGCGGCGGCACGAGCGTGCCCGACGCGGCGCCGGCACCCGTGGGCAAGGCCTGGATCGAGGCGGTGACCGGACGCTATTTGCACACCGACTTGTGCGGCCGTCCGCATCGTATTTATTTCGAGGAGGCGGGCCCCGCCAACGGGATACCGCTGTTGTGCCTCCATACCGCCGGATCGGACGGGCGCCAGTATCGCGCCATCCTCAACGATCCCGAGGTCACCCGCGCCTACCGGGTCATCTCTTTCGATCTCCCCTGGCATGGCAAATCTTCGCCGCCCGCCGGCTTCGAGAAGGAAGTCTACCGGCTGACCACCGACCTCTATGTCGAGACGGTGATGAATGTCGCCCGGGCGCTGGGTCTCGATCGGCCGGTCGTCATGGGCTGCTCGATCGGCGGCCGGGCGGTCTTGCATCTGGCGCTCCGCCACGGGGCGGCGTTCCGGGCGGCCATCGGTCTGCAATCGGCGCTCTATGCCGATCCCGGCGCCAATCCGGCACTCCGCGAGTTGGAGCTCACTCATCGACCCGACGCGCACGGTGGCGATGTCTCGGCCGCGTTCGTCGCCTGCCTGATCTCGCCGACCTCGCCCACTTGCGACAGGTGGGAGACGCTCTGGCACTATTCCCAAGGCGGGCCGGGCGTCTTCATGGGCGATCTGGTCTACTACATGGCCGACGGCGACATGCGTAATCTCGACTTGGCGCCACTCAAGGCACAGCAGTGCCCGCTCTATCTCTTGACCGGCGAATACGATCTCTCGGCGACGCCAGCCTTGACCGCCGACCTGGCGAAACAGGTGAATGCCACGCATTTCGAGGTGATGCCGGGGCTCGGCCACTTCCCCATGTCGGAGGCGCCCGAGCGCTTCCTCAAGCATCTCAGGCCGTTGCTCCGGCGGATCGAGGCGGCGGTCTAGTCCGCCGCTTCCGCGGCAGGGTTTGCCGCCGCCTGGGGCGCGACGATAATGGGTGTCGACAAGACCGGCGCGGCGCGCTCGATGTCGGCCACCATCACGGCCCGCGCGGCCTCGTTGGGGGCCAGCAAATGCACATGCACATGCAGTGCGTCGAGGCTCAGCGCCAGTTGGTTCGGGACCCTGGGATCGATACCTTCGCCCTCGCCGATCCAGAGCGGCTGCCAGCAAGCGGCCGTATCGAGCCAATGGGCCAGGATGTAGACCGCCTTGCCGAACGCGGGCGTCGCGGCAAGCGGGAAATGGTTGAAGTAATAATGCCGGCCCGAGGCGCCCCGCCAGCGCGCCGTCGGAAATTGCGGGTCGATATCGGCCTCGATGATCCGTCTGATATGGCTCAGGGTGGCCATCTTGCTCGTCCTCTCAGCTACAGCCACTGGTGGCCCCACAGGTGACGCATTTCAGGCAAGTACCGTTCCGCACCAGGGTGAAATTGCCGCATTCGCCACAGGCGTCGCCCTCATAGCCCTTCATGCGGGCCTCGCGCATCCGGCTCAGGCGACCATCGGTCTCGGCCATCGCCGCCGCGACGAATGCCACGCCATGGGCGCCGCTTTCCTGGCTCGCCAGGCCGGCGTTGATCATGCCATCGACCACCATCGCCGCCGTTTGCCGGCCGCCGGTCAGGACATAGAGGTTGTCGCGCACAAAGCCGCGGCTCGCCGCCACATGCTTGACCGACTCGGCCGTCTCGCTCGCCCTTGGCTTGGCCGGCAGGTCGCCCTCGCCATGGCCGCGCCCGATGCTGTCCGGCAAGAGGTCGTGGGGCTCGGCATGGGCGAGATCGGCCCGGCCGAGATAGGAGATGGCGAGCTCGCGGAAGATATAGTCGAGGACCGAGGTGGCCATCTTGATGGCGTCGTTGCCCTGCACCAGCCCCGACGGCTCGAAGCGGGTGAAGGTGAACGCCTCGACATATTCCTCGAGCGGCACGCCATATTGCAGGCCGATCGAGATGGCGATGGCGAAATTGTTCATCAGGCTGCGGAAGGCGGCACCTTCCTTGTGCATGTCGATGAAAATCTCGCCGATCTGGCCGTCCTCGTATTCGCCGGTCCTGAGATAGACCTTGTGGCTGCCGACTATGGCCTTCTGGGTATAGCCCTTGCGGCGGTGCGGCAGCCGGCGGCGGTCCGTGACATAGCGCTCGACGATGCGCTCCACGATCCGTTCGGCAATCAGCGGCGCTCGCTGGGCGGGGGTTGCGTCGGCCAAGTCCGCGGCGAGGTCGCCGCTACCGTCACCCAGGCTGACCGCGTTGAGCGGCTGCGACAATTTCGAGCCGTCGCGGTAGAGGGCGCCCGCCTTCAGGCCGAGCCGCCAGGACAGCATGTAGGCGGACTTGCATTCCTCGACGGTGGCGCCGTTCGGCATGTTGATGGTCTTGGAGATGGCGCCCGAGATGAAGGGCTGGGCGGCGGCCAACATGCGGATGTGGCTTTCGGCCGAGAGGCTGCGCCGGCCGATGCGCCCGCACGGGCTGGCGCAATCGAAGACGGCGAGATGCTCGGCCTTGAGGTGCGGCGCGCCCTCGACCGTCATGGCGCCGCAGCAATAGACGTTCGCCGCCTCGATCTCGGCCTTGGTGAAGCCGAGGGCATCCAGCATGCCGAACGACACTTGGGCGAGTTGGTCCGGCGTGAAACCCAGGGTCTCGGTCGAGAACGCCTCGCCGAGTGTCCAGCGGTTGAAGGCGTAGCGGATATCGAAGGCGCCATCGAGCGCCGCTTCGATCGCCTCGATGGCGGCGTCGGTGAAACCCTTGGCCCTGAGCGTCACATGGTTGACGCCCGGCGCGTTGGCGAGCGTGCCATGCCCGATCGCATAGCGGCCGATGTCGCGGATCTGCTCGGGGGCGTAACCCAGCACGCGCAACGCCTCGGGAACCATCCGGTTGATGATCTTGAAATAGCCGCCGCCCGCCAGGCTCTTGTGCTTGACGAGGGCGAAATCCGGCTCGATGCCGGTGGTGTCGCAATCCATGACCAGGCCGATCGTGCCGGTCGGCGCCACCACCGAGACCTGGGCATTGCGAAAACCATGCGCCATGCCGAGTGCCACCGCCCGGTCCCAGGCGCGCGCCGCGGCCTCGGCGAGGCCGGGGAAGGGGCATAATTGCGCCTCGAGCGGAACCGGGCGGATCGAGAGACCTTCATAGCCGTCCGCCTTGCCCTCTGCCGCCAGACGGTGATTGCGCATGACGCGCAACATGGTGTCGCTGTTGGCGGCATAGCCGGCGAAGGCGCCCATTTCCTCGGCCATCTCGGCCGAGGTGGCGTAGGCGTGGCCGGTCATCAGGGCCGTGATGGCGGCGCAGGCGGCGCGGCCATGGGCGCTGTCATAGGGGATGCCGGTCGCCATGAGGAGGCCGCCGATATTGGCGTAACCGAGGCCGAGTGTGCGGTACTCGTAGGAGAGTTGGGCGATGCGGCGCGACGGGAACTGCGCCATCAGCACGGAGATCTCGAGGACGATGGTCCAAAGCCTGACCGCATGCTCGAAGCCATCGACGTCGAAGCCACCCGCGGCGTCGCGGAACGCCATCAAATTGAGCGAGGCCAGATTGCAGGCGGTGTCGTCGAGGAACATATATTCGGAACAGGGATTGGACGCGTTGATGCGGCCGCTTGCCGGGCAGGTGTGCCATTCGTTGATGGTGGTGTCGAACTGCACGCCCGGATCGGCGCTGGCCCAAGCGGCGTAGGCGACCTGATCCCAGAGTGCCCGCGCCTTCAGGGTCTTCGCCACCTTGCCGTCGCTGCGCCGGACCAACCGCCAATCGCCGTCGCTTAGCACCCGCTCCAGGAAATCATTGGCGACCCGCACCGAATTGTTAGAATTCTGGCCCGAGACCGTGTGATAGGCGGCCGAATCCCAATCGGTGTCATAGACGTCGAAGGCGACGTCCTTGAAGCCTTGGGCGGCGAGCTGGATGATCCGCTGGATGTAATTCTCCGGGATCATGGCGCGGCGCGCACCCTGAATCGCCCGCTTGAGGGCCTGGTTACGCTTGGGGTCGAGGCGCGGATCGCCCTTGCCCGCGCTCCCCTCGATGTCGGCGCCCTCGTGGCAGGCGACCATGACGGCCGAGAGATGGCGCTTGGCGAGCGTCGAGCCCGCGACCAGGGCCGCGACCTTCTGCTCCTCGACCACCTTCCAGTTGATGTATTCCTCGATATCGGGATGGTCGAGATCGACGGTCACCATCTTGGCGGCGCGCCGGGTCGTGCCGCCCGACTTGATCGCGCCGGCCGCGCGGTCGCCGATCTTGAGGAAGCTCATCAGGCCGGAGGACCGGCCGCCGCCCGAGAGCCGCTCCCCGTCGCCGCGGATCTTGGAGAAGTTCGAGCCCGTGCCCGAGCCGTATTTGAACAGCCTGGCTTCGCGCAGCCAGAGATCCATGATACCGCCTTCATTGACCAGATCGTCCTCGACGCTCTGAATGAAGCAGGCATGGGGTTGCGGTCGTTCATAGGCCGACTCGGAGCGGGTCGCCTCGCCGCTGATATGGTCGACATAGAAATGGCCTTGGGACGGTCCGTCGATGCCATAGGCCCAGTGGAGGCCGGTGTTGAACCATTGCGGCGAGTTGGGCGCCGCCATCTGGCGGGCGAGCATATGGCGCAACTCGTCGAAGTAGGCGCGGGCGTCTTCCTCGCTATCGAAATAGCCGCCTTTCCAGCCCCAATAGGTCCAGGTGCCGGCCAGGCGATCGAACAATTGGCGGGCGTCGTTTTCACCGCCCGAGCGCTCACGCTCGGGCAGTTGGGCGAGGGCGCCGGTGTCGGCGGTCTTGCGCCACAGCCAGTCGGGAACGTCCGATTCGGGAACCGGGGTCAGGCGTGTCGGCACGCCGGCGCGGCGGAAATATTTTTGCGCCAGCACGTCGCCCGCCACCTGCGACCAGGCGGTCGGCACGGTGAAGTCCTTGGCGCTGAACACCACCGAGCCGTCCGGATTGCGGATCTCGCTGTTGGCCTGGCAGAACGGCACGGCGGCATAGGCACTCTCACCGGCTCGTGTGAAACGACGCTCGATCCGCATGTTTCCAATCCACCCCTGTGTTTTTCGGCCCCAACACCCCATACCCGCGTATCGAACGCGCGATATGGTATGTCCAGACGATGTGGCCCCTATATTTTGTTACCATGCGCGGACACCGGGCGCCACCCTTAGTTTGGTGAAATGACTCAAGAATATGTATTATCTATATGATACATAATGATAAAAGTCGTTTATAAGAAATTTGCCGAGGTGCTCCGGCCAACTGGACGCTGGTTCTGGCCGGTGTATAGTCCGGGACGGCCGACGCGCCCCACTTGTGGTCCTCCACTGGTGTTCGCTGGGCGGCGGCAGGTGGAAGGGCAAGCATGGTCGCCATCGGGACATGGCTGTTCACGCGCTTCAGGGGCGAATTGGTCGGCACGGACGAGTTCGGCAATCGCTATTACCATGAACGCGGCCCGTCGAATCGGTGGCACCGCCGGCGTTGGGTGCTCTATCGGGGCGAGGTCGAGGCGTCGCGCGTGCCGCCCGACTGGCATGGCTGGCTGCACCACACGGTGAACGAACCGCCGCGGAGCGACCGCGAGGTTCGTCCCTGGCAAAAGCCGCATTTGCCGAACCTGACCGGCACATCCGCCGCCTACCGCCCACCCGGGCATGACAGCCAGGGTGGCAAACGGGCGGCGGCAACGGGCGACTACGAGCCATGGACGCCCTCATGATCGGCGCGGCTAACGTGACCGGCGGGGCTGTGGAGCCGTGACCGGCGCCGGCCGCAATGTCATCGAAACGGTCATGGGGGCCGTGGTGCTGCTGGTTGCCGGCATCTTCCTCACCGTCTCGCTCAGCACCGCTACTGTCGGCCGGGTTAGCGGCTATGAGCTGACCGCCAAGTTCAATCGCGTCGATGGCCTGGTGGTTGGCGCCGACGTGCGCGTGAGTGGCATCAAGATCGGCAGCGTCACCAGCCAGACCCTGGAGCCGGACAGCTTCCAAGCGGTGGTGCGGATGAACATCCAGAAGGACGTCAAGCTGCCGATCGACAGTTCCGCCGAAGTGGTCAGCGACGGCTTGCTCGGCAGCAAATATATGGCGCTGGTGCCGGGCGGCGACGAGAAGGCGCTCGCCCCTGGCGGCCAGATCAAATACACCCAGTCCACCGTCAGCCTCGAAGCGTTGATCGGCCAGCTCATCTTCAGCGGCAAGGGTGACGGCGAGAAGCCGGGCGAGCAGAAGTCGAAATAGCGGCCGAAATAGCGGCCGAAATAGCGGCTAGGATCCGACAGGTTCGATGACGGTTTGCCGATCCCCGCTCATACTGCTTGCAGCCCTGGTCCCACTCGCCGCGGACCCGGCGGCGGCGGCCACCTGGATGGAGATGGATTGGGTCGTGCTGCGCGGCCTGGAGAAGACCACGGCGCGCATTTCGCTGATCGAAGGCCCGGTCCAGCGCGGGTTCGCCTTCGGCACGCTCGCCATCACGGTCCGGGCCTGCCGCAAGCGGCCGCCGGAAGAGCCGCCGGAGAACGCCGCGTTTCTCGAAATCATGGACGGGCGGCCGGACCAGGTGCCCGTGGCCGTCTTTTCCGGTTGGATGATGTCGTCGAGTCCGGCGCTCTCCGCCATGGAACACCCGGTCTATGACATCTGGGTGCTGGAGTGCAGGAAGGCATCCAGCTCCGAGCGCGACAAGTCCGGGCGAAAATCGGCGTCGGTCGCGACGGCCGCCGCCAGCAGCGCCCGATAATCGGCGCGCGCAATCTCCCGGGCGCCGAAGCGCTCGAGATGGGCGGTCGTGAACTGGGTGTCGAGCAAGCGGAAGCCGCCGAGGCGCAGTCGCGCCACTAAATGCACCAGCGCCACCTTGCTGGCGTCCCGCTCGCGGCTGAACATGCTCTCGCCGAAGAAGGCGCCGCCAAGCGTCACCCCATAGAGCCCGCCCGCCAGGCCATCATCCCGCCAGCATTCCACCGTATGGACGTGGCCCATGCGGAAGAGGGCACCATAAAGCCGGCGAATCTCGTCGTTGATCCAGCTCTCCCGGCGGCTCGGGCCGGCCGCCGCGCAGCCCTCGATCACCGTGTCGAAGGCGGTGTCGCAGCGGATCTCGAAGGCCCGGCTTCGGACAGTGCGCCGGAGGCGGCGCGGCAGGTGAAATTCGTCGAGGGGCAAGACCCCGCGGCGCTCGGGATCGATCCAGTACAAGCTCGGGGCGTCCCGGCTCTCCGCCATGGGAAACAGACCCTGGGCGTAGGCGCGGAGCAGCAGATGCGGCGTCACTTGCATCACGGATGCGTTGCGCGGCTCGCGATCCAGCGTTCGAGCCAGTTGATATCATAGCGGCCGGCGACGAAGTCGGGCTCGCCAATCAGTGCCCGATGCAGGTCCAGGTTGGTGGCGATCCCGCCGATCACATATTCCGAAAGTGCCCGCATGAGGCGCATGCGGCACGCCTCGCGGGTTCGGCCATGGGCGATCAGTTTGGCGACCAGGCTGTCATAGTCGGGCGGCACGACAGCCCCCGAATAGAGCGCGGAATCGACCCGGATGCCGGGGCCGCCCGGTGCATGATAGTCGCTGACCCGGCCGGGTGAGGGCAGGAAGGTCAATGGATGCTCGGCATTGATCCGGCACTCCATGGCATGGCCGGAAAAGTGGATGTCCCCCTGGCCGTAGCCAAGCGGCTCACCCGCCGCCACCCGGATTTGCTCGCGCACCAGGTCGATGCCGGTGATGAGCTCGCTCACCGGATGTTCGACCTGGAGGCGAGTGTTCATTTCGATGAAGTGGAACCCGCCGTCGGCATAAAGGAACTCGAGCGTGCCGATGCCCCGATAGCCGATCCGGCGCATGGCTTCGGTGGCGGTCCGTGCGACTGCTTGGCGGGTCTGGTCATCGAGCGCCGGCGAGGGCGCTTCCTCGATGATTTTCTGATAGCGCCGCTGGATCGAACAATCGCGCTCGCCCAGATGCACGACGGCACCCTGGCCGTCGGCCAGGATCTGCACCTCGATATGCCGGGGCGTCGCGAGGAAGCGCTCGATATAGATGCCGGGGTTGGCGAAGTTCGCCATCGCTTCCTGGCGTGCGATCCTGAGCGCCTGGTCCAGCATATCGGGCGAGTCCACCCGCCGCATACCCTTGCCGCCGCCACCGGCCGCCGCCTTGATCAGGACGGGAAAGCCGATCTCGGCCGCGAACCCCGCCGCCGCCTCGTCGGCGAGCGACCCTTCCGAGCCCGGCACGACCGGCACGCCGAGTGCCCGCATGGCGCGCTTGGCCGCGATCTTGTCGCCCATCATGGCGATATGGGCGGGTGTTGGCCCGATGAAGGTGAAGCCGTGTTCCTCGACCATCTGGGCGAAGCCCGCATTCTCGGCGAGGAAACCCAAGCCCGGATGAATGGCGTCCACATTGGCGATGGTCGCCGCCGACAGGATCGCCGCCATGTTCAAATAACTGTCGCGGGCCGGCGGCGGGCCGATACACACGCTTTCGTCGGCGAGGCGAACATGCATGGCGTCGGCATCGGCGGTCGAGTGGACCGCGACCGTCGCGATGCCCATCTCGCGGCAGGCGCGGTGGATACGCAGCGCGATCTCGCCCCGGTTGGCGATCAGAACCTTGGCGAACATCGCCGCTCCGCCATCACTCGACGATCGCCAGCGCTTCGCCATACTCGACCGGCGCGCCATTCTCGACCAGCACGCGGCGGAGCGTGCCGGCGCGCGGCGCCTGGATCTGGTTCATGACTTTCATGGCCTCGATGATCAGCAGGGTCTGGCCTTTTAGCACCTTGTCGCCGACCTGCAAGAAGGGTGGCGCACCCGGTTCCGGCCCCAGATAGACGGTGCCCACCATGGGCGCGGTGACGGCGCCCGGATGGTTCCTCTCGACCGTCGTCGCGCCGGCGTCGAGCGTGGGCGCCAATGTGGTGGCCATGGGCGCCATGGCCCGCCTCGCGACCCGCACGCGATGGCCGCCCGCTTCATACTCGATCTCGCCGAGCCCGGTCTCCTCCAGCAATGCAGCGAGTCGGCGGATCAAGTCCGCGTCCACGGTGACGGCCGCCATCAGGCCGTTGCCCGCCGGGCCAGGAGCTCGTTGACGGCATCGAGGGCGAGGCGGTAACCGTGGCTGCCGAAGCCGCAGATCGAACCATGGGCGGCACTCGCCACATAGGAGTGGTGGCGGAATGGCTCGCGGCGGTGGATGTTCGAGAGATGCACCTCGATCACCGGCACTTCAAGCAGCAGCAAGGCATCCATAACCGCGACCGAGGTATGGGTCAGGCCGGCGGCGTTGACGATGAGAGCGGCGGCCGTGCCGCGCGCCGCCTGAATCCAGCCGATCAGCTCACCTTCGGCGTTGGTCTGGCGGAAGTCGATGGCGAGGCCGAGGCTGGCGCCATGGGCGCGGCAGAGCGCCTCCAAGTCGCCAAGCGTCTCCCGGCCATAGATCTCCGGCTGCCGCACCCCCAGCATGTTGAGGTTCGGTCCGTTCAAGATGAGGACAGGGCGCTCCGCCACGATCGATCCGGCTCCCGCTCAAGGTCCGCCAAGCGTTACACCAACCGATGGTGCCCATGCAATGCTTGCGGCGGGCGGATAAATGGCTGACACATCGCCATTAGTGTTTCGCGGGCACCACCGGGCCTCTTACGTCACCAATACGCGAGGCGTTCCTGGCGGCCCCCCGCCACCGCTTTGTGCATCGCTACAAGCTGTTGGGTTCGGACACCATCCACGAGGTCACGGCCGCCAATCTGTCGGAGCATCTGGATGCCATCTATGCCAACCAAGTGCAGCGCTATGTGGACGGCACGGGCACGGTGCTACCGGCCAGCAATTCCGAGCCGGGTTTCGTCATGCGCGTGCTCGAGCGACTCGACCTCAGACCCGGTCAGCGGGTGCTGGAGGTCGGCTCGGGTGGCGGCTGGCTCGCCGCCGTCATGGGCAAGGCGGTCGGTCCGACCGGCGGCGTCACCGGCATCGAGATTATCGAAGAACTCGCGACGCAAAGCCGGCGCGACCTTCGGGCGGCCGGCATGGAGAATGTGCAAATCGTGAGTGCCGACGGCGCCAAGGGCTGGCCCGCCGGCGCCCCCTACGACCGGGTGATGTTCACGGTCGGCACCTACGACCTGCCGATTGCCTTCTTCGACCAAGTGCGCGACGGCGGCCTGCTCGCCATGCCGTTTCAAAATCGCGCCAAACGTGGCTTTGCCTGCGACTTTCTGGTTCTGCGCCGGTCGGGTGACCGTTTCCATGCCGTCGCGTCGATGCCGGCATTCTTCGTCAAGTTCCAGGGCGAGAAAGGCGGCGACGCGGACCCGATCGTCGATCTTGCGAGCCTGGCGCTCTGCCGGCCTGGCGAGCTGGTGGGTTACGGCTCACCCGCCGCCTTCGAGCGCTTCATGGCCGGCTATCGGGCCTGGTGCGATCTCGGCATGCCGCCGAGTGCTGGCCTCGATGTCGTCGTTTGCCCGAATGCGGACGTCGCGCGCGCCCCGCCCGGCAGTTGGCTCGATAGACGGGGCGACGCTGCCCTTATCTGGTCGGCGAAGCAGGCGATGGCCTGACCCACGGCCAAGGTTGTCAAGCGCCCGCCGCTCCGCGAGGATGCGGCCCTGACAGCCTGGGGAAGCGGCCATGCCGACTGGAACGCGGAACAGTTTGAAGATGCTTCTGATGCCGGGCGACGGCATCGGTCCGGAGATCGTCCGGGCGACGGTGGGGGTGCTCGAAGCGCTCGACCGGCGCTACGGCCTGGGCTTTGCCTTCTCCGAGCGGCATGTGGGCTTCGCTGGCCTCGAGCGCGACGGCTCGACCTTTCCCGACGCCGCGCTGGCGGACGCCAAGGCGGCCGATGGGGTGATCCTGGGGCCGACCGACACCGCCGCCTATCCGCCGCCCGAAGCGGGTGGCGTCAATCCGTCCGCCGGCATGCGCAAGCGCCTCGACCTCTTCGCCAATGTCAGGCCGAGCCGTACCCGGCCGGGCGTGCCGGCGCATGTGCCCAAGATGGACCTGGTGGTGGTGCGCGAGAACACCGAGGGTTTCTACGCCGACCGCAACATGTTCCAAGGCCAGGGCGAGTTCATGCCGAGCGAGGACATGGCGCTCGCGGTGCGCAAGATCACCCGCCATGCCTCGACCCGAGTGGCCGAAACCGCCTTTCGCCTGGCGGAACGGCGGCGCAAGCATGTCATCATCGTCCACAAGGCGAATGTCCTCAAGATGAGCGACGGCCTGTTTCGCGATTCGGTGCTGGCCGTGGCGGCCGGCTACCCGGGGGTCACGGTCGAAGAAGCCCATGTCGACTCCATGGCCTCGCTCCTGGTGCGCGAGCCCCAGCGTTTCGACGTGATCGTCTCGACCAACATGTTCGGCGACATCCTGTCGAACCTGGCGGCCGAGCTTTCGGGCGGCCTCGGGCTCGCCGGCTCGCTCAACGAGGGCGCGACCTACGCCATCGCCCAGGCATCCCATGGCTCGGCGCCGGACATTGCCGGCAAGGACGTCGCCAATCCAACGGCGATCCTCTGGTCGACGGCCATGCTGCTCGACTGGATGGCGGGCCGCCAGGCGCGGCCGGCGCTGGCGCAAGCGGCGGCCTGTCTTGAGTTGAACCTCGATGCGCTCCTCGCCGAGCCCCTGACGCGGACCGTCGATCTGGGTGGTAAGCTCGGCACAAGCGCCTTCGGCCAAGCGTTGGCCGAGCGCATCGCGGCCGGCGGGTGAGGGGGAGAGAGGATCATGGCGCCCAAGCGTAATCCGTTGAAGCTCAACCCGCTCCAGCTCAAGACCCTGACGCTGTTGCAAGAGATCGCGCGGCTTGACGGCCATGGCATGACCGATCCCGCGACCGGCGAGATCGCCATCGCCAATCTGCCGCACGCCCATGGCAACCATTTCCATGTCGGCGACTATGTGGTGCGCGGCAGCGACGCCACGGGCTTGCGCAACGAGGCGGTCTACACGGCCTTGCACCGCAAGGGCCTGGTTCGGCTCGAGCCCGCGACCGGCCTGGTGCTGACGGTGCCGGGCCGCGACTATGAGACGGGCGTGCGCGAGCAAATCCTGCTGCGTACCGACCATTAGCGCCGGCCGATCAATCATGGCCAAACGGACACTGCGACCGCGCGATGCCGCCACACTCATTCTGGTGCGCCGCGACCGGCCGGTGCCCGAGGTGCTGATGGGCCATCGCAGCGCCCGGTACCATGTCTTCATGCCGAACACCTTCGTCTTTCCGGGCGGGCGCGTCGACCGGGCGGACGGGCGCGTCGTTGCCGTCCGGGCGCTCCGCCCGGACGTGACGGTGCGCCTGCTGCGTAATGCGACGCCGAGCCGGGCGCGCGGCCTGGCCCTCGCCGCCATTCGCGAACTCTTCGAGGAGACGGGCCTCATTGTCGGCGCGCCGGCAACGGCCGCCGATCCGGCGCGTCTCCCCGACACCTGGCGCGCCTTCTACGCGACGGGCATGGTGCCGGCGCTCGACGTGCTGGACTATGTCTTTCGGGCGATCACGCCGCCGGGCGACGTACGCCGCTTCCATGCCCGCTTCTTCATTGCCGACGCGCGTCACGCCCATGGCGAGGCCAAGAGCAATGGCGAGCTCGTCGATCTGCAATGGATTGCCATTGACGATGCGATCGCCATGCCGCGCACGCCCGGCATCACCCGCCATGTGCTGAGCGAGGTGCGCCGCCTCTTGGCCCAGACCGACCCCATGGAGCTGCCGGCGGCCCATGCCGTGCCCGTCTATCGGCGCCTCCATGGCAAGGATGTCCTGCTTTACGACTGACTATTGTAGGGGAGGCAAGGCCCATGCTCGTCGACCACCGCACCTACACCACCAGGCCCGGCATGCTGCCGGCCTTCGTCAAGCTCTATGAGGAGGTGGCGCTGCCCGTCCAAAAACGCCATCTGGGCACGCTCCTCGGCTATTTCACGGTCGAGTCGGGGCCGCTCAACCAGGTGGTCTTCATGTGGGGCTACGCCGACGCGGGCGACCGGGAGCGCCGCCGCGTAGCCATGGAAGCGGACCCGGATTGGGCGGAATACCGCCGCCAGGGTGCCGCCCTCGGTGCCCTCGTCCACCAGGAGACCAAGCTGTTGCGGCCGACAGCCTTCTCACCCATTCGCTGAGGCGGGGGCAAGCATGGCACGACGCGCCCGAAAGTACGAAGACCAGCGCTATTTCGAGGATATGCGCGTCGGCGAGCGCTTCTACATCGCCTCGCGGACCCAGGGCGACGCGCTCTTTTTCGCCTTCCAGCTCGCGAGCGGCGACAATCATCCGGTCCACTACGACATCGAATACTGCAAGCAGCGGGGCTATCCCGGCCTTCTCGCCCACGGCTTCCAGGTGCTGATCAGCACCTGCCCGGGTGCGAGCGACCTCGCCCAGGTGATGGGCGATGCCATGATCGCCTTCATCGAACAGTCGTCGCGCTTCGTGAAGCCGGTCTTCTCCGGCGACACGATCTATCCCGAGCTCGAAGTCGTGGCGCTCCTGGAGCAGCGCACCACCGGAGTCGTGACCATCCGCTCCACGGTCCACAATCAGCGCGACGAACTCTGCCTTGAGGGCGAGATGAAGTTCCTCATGCGGCGGCGGAAACCCGCCTAGCAGGCGGCACGCCGGGGCGCGCGAAAAAAAAATGCCGCCGGGGCAATTTTTTACTTTGCGTTCGTACCTTCATTCGCATATTACGCCCCACGCACCACGCACACCCACGTACCGCCAGCCTAGTGCCCGGCAACGAGGTTACGGTGCGTAACCAGGTGGGTGCGGCTCCGAGGGGCCAATCCACTGCCTGCTGTCTGGACTTCGGTCGGTGGGAGGGTCGTGCGCGATGAGTGCCAAAATACGCCGTTTCCTTGTCCGGCGTCAGCCGGAGACTCCGTGCCTCGTCGTCGATCTCGACGTGGTGCGGCAGAACTACGAGGCCTTGAACAAGGCGCTGCCGCTGGCGACGATTTATTACGCCATGAAGGCCAATCCGGCGGCAGAGATCCTGCGTCTCCTGGTCGCGCTGGGCTCGAGTTTCGATACGGCCAGCATCTATGAGATCGAGCAAGTGCTGGCGGCGGGGGCGCCCGCCGAGCGCATCTCGTTCGGCAATACCATCAAGAAGCAGGTCGATATCGCCCGGGCGTTTTCCTGCGGTGTGCGCCTCTATGCCTTCGACAGCGAGGCGGAACTCGACAAGCTCGCCGCCGTGGCGCCGGGTTCCCGGGTGTTCTGCCGCATCGTCATGAGCGGCGAGGGCGCCGACTGGCCGATCGGCCGCAAGTTCGGCTGCGAAGTCGACATGGCGCGCGACTTGCTCGTGCGCGCGGCGGGCCTCGGGCTCGATCCCTATGGTGTGTCGTTCCATATCGGCTCCCAGCAGCGCGACCTCGGCCAATGGGACATCGCCATCGGCAAGACCGCGATGCTGTTCTCGGCCCTCAACGATGCCGGCATCACCCTCAAGATGGTCAATCTGGGCGGCGGCTTCCCGGCCCGCTACAAGACCGAGGCGCCGAGTGCCGAGCGCCATGCCCGTGCGATCATGAATGCCGTCACCCGCCATTTTGGCAACGACATGCCGAACCTCCTGGTCGAACCCGGCCGGTTCATGGTGGGCGACGCGGGCATCATCCAGAGCGAGGTGGTGCTGGTCTCCCGCAAGGGCTACGACGACGATGTGCGCTGGGTCTATCTCGACATCGGCAAGTTTGGCGGCCTCATCGAGACCATGGACGAGGCGATCAAGTACCGCGTCCGCACCCAGCGCGATGCGGGGCCGAAGAGCCAGGTGATCATCGCCGGTCCCACTTGTGACGAGGCCGACGTGCTCTACAAGCGGGCCGCCTATGAGCTCCCCGTCGACCTCAAGGCGGGCGACAAGGTGGAGTTCCTGGCGGCCGGGGCCTACACGTCGACCTATTGCTCGGTCGGGTTCAACGGCTTGCCGCCGCTCAAGACCTATTGCATCTGAACCGACCGCATCCGACGGGCCGCGAAAGCTGCTACTCTGTCCGCCCTGGAACGAGAAGCGGAGAGGTGCCGCCATGCGGACGATCCGGGTAGGGCCGGTCGACGACATTCCCGAGCGCGGGCGCAAGGTCATCGTCGACAAGGAGACGGAAATCGGCGTCTTCCGGATCGATGGCGAATTTCATGCCTGGCACAATCTCTGCCCGCACCAGGGTGGCCCGGTCTGCCAGGGCCGCCTCTATTACAAGGTGATCGAGCCGGTGGCGGCCGATGGCAAGGTTCGCGCCATGGCCTATGACGAGGCGACGACCCACATCGTCTGCCCGTGGCACGGCTATGAGTACAATGTGAAGACCGGTAAGAACCATGGCCACCCGGCGCTGGGTCTCCGGCGCGTCCAGGTGCAGGTTCAGAACGGAGAGGTCTATGTCATCGTCTGATGCGCCTGTCCGCCCGGCGGCGGTGCTCGCCAACGATCCCTATGGCGAGGTCGACCGGACGGCCGAGGCGATTTGGGTGCTGGCTGAAAAGGCGATCGCGGCGGGCGAAGCGGGCCGCGTCTCCGACCAGGCGGTCGCGACCCTGCTGACGGCGGCGCTCAAGCTCTATGTCGCCAAGACCGACGGCGAGGAGCGCACCTTCCGGGCGCTTCGAGGAGCCAAGGACGAAGCGATCACGGCCACCGAAGTGGTCTCCGCCTGCTCCGAGATCCTGAGGGCGCTTCGGCTCGGACCCATGGAATTGGCGCTCTGGTATCGCCGCCGCCCCGATCCCGACTTTTGAGGGCGGGCGCCCTCGGGCCTTAGATCAACTGGCCGGCGCGAACGAATCGCGGCACACTTCCCCATGGCTGTGGGAGCCAAGCCCCGAACCGCCCCCAAGGGGCATCAAGGGAAGCCGCCGATGCGTAATTTCGCGGTCCGGATCAGGCTTGCATCGCCTGTCGTGGTGACCGACGGCTACGCGCTCGACGCGCTGCTCGCCCATCAACTCTATGAGACTGGGCAGAGCGCGGCCGATCTCGATCTGATCCTGCGGCGCGAGGGATCGGTCCATGCGGCGAGCTGGTTCTTCATCGAAGGCGGTCGGCATGGTGCCGAGCGTTGGCAACTGGTCCGCACGCAGCGTGCGGGCGATGCGCTCGACCCACGGCTGGTCCGCACTGGCACTAAGACACGCACGGGCACCCTGAAGGTGGATAACAAGCGCGGCGTTGCCGTCAACGTGCTGACCCCGCTGATACCGGTTGCGACCCCCGCGCTCTGGGCCTTCGGAGCGGGCGATACCGCTGCGGTAATAGACCTCCTCACCGGACTCGGCCATGTTGGCCGCAAGCGCAGTGCGGGCTTCGGCACGGTCGAGCGCATCGATGTGCTCGACGTGCTGGGCTGGGCGGAAATCGGATTGATGGACCAGGATCGCCAGCCGATGCGGGCGATCCCGGAAGACGATTGGAAGGGAAACGCGGCGCCGCTGGGCGCCTACACGCTAACTTTCCCGCGCTACGTCCAGAACCCGCGGGCTTGCGTCTATCCGCCCTCGGTCATTCTCGATGCCGAACGGCTCGCCACTTGGACGCTTCCGGCGGATCGGAGACCGGCCCGATGAGCGCGGCATTCGATGTTTTCGCCATCGCCAGGAACGTCACCGATGCGTGGCTGGCGGAGGACATCGACAACTCCCGTGACGCTGTTCTTACCGCATTGTCCGCGTCCCAGGACGGTGGCAAGGGCAAGTCCGGGCGCCGTCTGACCGTCGGGTGGATCGCGGCCAATCCCCATGGTGGTTGGCATCGGCTGGACGCGGTGCCAAGACGGATGCTGCCGGGTATCGAGAGAGGGGAGACAGTCGAACAGGCCATCGGTACGGGAACTATCGCCGAGCCCCATGTTGTCGTCAGGCTGGCTAAGGCCGGAATCCGCGCGAGGGATTTCGCGATCTCTTATGGCGATCAGTTGCGCATCGGCGAGGCCGGGAAGGGCATCACCCTCATAGATCTGCGCCGAGTCCGCTCCCTGCATGCGTTCCTCGGCGCCGCGAAAAAGCCTGACGCGAAGCCGCTCCGGGACGCAAAGCGCGCATTGCAGGACAGGCGCCTCGGCCTGGACGGGCCAGAGGTCGATCCGGCACTCGCCGCGCTGGTTGAAGAAGCGTCCGATGCCGAAATCCGCTACGCCGCCGCATGCGCCAAGACGGCGCGGGCCGGCGCCACTTCCGATTGATGGCGGACCGCCACATGGAGCAGGCAACCTTCCCCTATCCCGGCCGGCTCGACCCCGAGGCGGTCCATCGCTGGGTGGAACTCCTCATGCGGGGCCGCGCCGACAACCACTACATCTACGCGGCAGAAGAAGCCTCTACGAATGTCGTGGCCGTCACGGTCCGTGCGGCCAAGCTGCCTGCCGCCCTCAGCGCCTTGGCCCACAGTCTGCCAGCCTTCGCGGCAGGCGCCATTCTCGATTTCACGCTGACGGCGACCGCCGAGAAACGCGAAGGCGGGGGGCGCGCAAGCCTTTGCCGCCGGGCGATGTCGAGACGCGCCTGGCGTGGCTGTCGCGACGCGGCGCGCTCCAGGGTTTCGATGTCGTCGAGGCATCGGCGCGGCTGCTGCCGCCGCTCAAGGTCCGCAGGCGGGACGGTACGCAGGGCTTTGCGCTCGACCGCACCCGCTTCACCGGCCGGCTCAGCGTCACCGATGACGGCCTTTTTGCCTCGGCCCTGCGTGATGGCATCGGCCGCGGCCGCGCCTACGGCAACGGATTTCTGTTCGTGGAACCGATCGACGAGACAAGGAGATAGCCGCCCATGGCCTACATCATCACCGCCACCGGCACATTGACCGTCGTGACTCCGATTGCCGTGTCGCCGCCCGATCATGAGGACAAAAGGGGCAACAAGCGGCTCCATCGGCTGGCGCGCGTCGTCGAGTATCGCGACGGCAACCCGGTGAACGTCCCGGTCATCCCGGCTTCGACCTTCAGGGGCGTGATGCGGCACGCGATATCCGGGCTGGCGTTCACGGAGCAATTGTCCGGCGGTGGCGCGCCCTTCACGGTCAACGACTATGTGAACACGGCGCAGGGCGGGGTCGTGGATCGCAAGGCGGAAGGCGAGGACAAGCCGCTCGATTTCTCGGCAGCCGAGGAGATCCGGCGCCGCAACCCGATCATGGGCCTCTTCGGGAATTTCTCGGACAAAATGCCGTCGCGCCTGATGATGCGTCACGCGGCCCTGGACCGCCCCGACGATATCTTCGAGGTCGCCGCCCAGGTGCGTACCGATCCCGTCGAGCGCGACGCCGATCTGCGCCGGATGTTCAGCGGCGCGGAACTCGACGCATTCTCGAAGCAGATGGAGGCGCGCCGCCAGCTCGTGCGGATCGAAGAGCGCATCGAGCGGATTGAGAATCAGGTGGCGCGCATCAAGAAAGGCGACGAGGAGGCCGACCCCGAGGAGGTCAAGACCCTGCAAGCCGAGCTGAAGAAGGAGAACGCCAGTCAAGGACAATTGGCGAAGGGCGCGGGCGGATCGGTGAACCTCCAGCAGATCACGCCACGGGCCGAGGCCATCGCGCCGGGTGCCACGCTGCGTCACGGCTTCACGCTGAACGGCGTGACGGAGACGGAAGCCGCGATCGCGCTTCTTGCCATCGAGACCTGGGTCGCGGGCGGCGCGCGTCTCGGCGCCATGCGCCGCAGCGGCTACGGCGTGCTCGACGGGTTTTACGATCTCGTCGCGCGGCCCGCGTATGGCGTGGCGCGGCTTTCTCCTCCGCTGGCCATCGGCCGAATCTTCTGGAAGAGCGGCGGTAACCTGGAGATCGAGCCCGCCGGCGGCACCATCATGGCGACGATCATGGTCGAGAAGGCGCGGATAATCGGCGGCAGCATGCGCGAATGGGAGCTGAGGGCCGGCTGATTTTACGGCGCGATATCGGTGAAAAGTCTAGTAGCGGTAAACACTTCGCCGCAATCGGTTGCGCGCACCCTGCTTTTGCGGGGTGACTGAAAGCGGGATCGACCACGGGAGCCGAGGTCAAAGTTGCGCGCACCCTGCTTTTGCGGGGTGACTGAAAGGTGTTCAACGTCGAGCAGGTGGACGGTCTTGTTGCGCGCACCCTGCTTTTGCGGGGTGACTGAAAGGCCTGGGCGGTGCCGGTTACGTCTGCCGCGATTGTGCGCACCATGCTTCGCGGGGTGAACAAGATAGGAGATTGTGACTGTCGTCACGAATGGCCTATGGAGCGGTCCAGGAAAGCGAGCCATCATGGCCGCCGCGATGAATGATCCAACGCCTCGATTTTCCTCAATTCTGGCCGCGCTCAAAAGGCCTGCGCGCCCCGCGCGACACAGGTTCGGCTTGCCGAATTTCTTGATCGGTGGCGTGGCGGCAGCTTTCCGGTTGCCGCGATCCAGGCCGATACGGGAACCGGTAGGACACGGGTGTTGCTAGCGACGGCGCTGGTCTTTGCCGAGGCCGGGCAGCCGGTGGTCATCAGCGTCGGCACCATCGCCCTCGCCCGCCAGATCGAGGCGGAGGCTTGCCGCTTCGCGTGGGGGAAGCTGCGTATTGGCCGCAGGCTCGCCATGCGGAGCTTCGCCAGCCCGGGCCGCGTGCGCGGGCAAGCCGGCCGCCTTGCCGCGAAGGGTGCCGGCGAAGAGGTGCTGCGCTAGCTCGAAGAGCTAGCCGCCTTTGCGCGCGACGATAGCGGCCTGATCGAGGAGTGGCTGGAGCGCTATGGTGCCATTCCGGGCGGCGTGCAACCCGACGACATCGCCTTGCTGCCCTCGGCCCGCCAGGCGGACAAGCGTGCCTATCTCGCCGCGCGCGAGGCGGCCGGGGATCTCGATATCGCGATCCAGACCCATGCGCTGACATTGCTGCAGGCGCGCGGCGGCAAAGTCGCGCCGGTGCTCCTATTCGACGAGGCGGATGCGCTCGCCGGGGTCGCCGACGATGCCGAAGACCGAGAACTCTCGCTCGACGGTCTCGACAAGCTCCTCGACGTGGCCGAGGCTCCGGGGACTGCCCGCGACAGCCTCAGGCGACTGCGCGACCGGCCCGAAGCCACGGCGCCGCGTGAAGCGCTCGCCGAGCAATTGAAGTTCGGACATGAGGACGAGGCGGTGCGGCTTGCCCTTGCCGACGCGCGGCGCGTGCTGACGGCGCACCGGCTCGATGGGCCGAGGCGCGGAACCGAGGTCCGGCGCCCTAACCGCGACGTCGTCATCCGCAGCCTTTCGGCTAAGCGCGCTTGGTGGACGTGGGGCAACCTGACGGACGCCGGTTGCGTGCGCGCCGTTTTCGCCTCCGCCACGCTGTCGATCGGCAGCGCTCCCGCGCAGGGCTTGCGTGCATTGGGTGTGCAGCCGGCCGATGTCGGGGATATCTCCGTGGCACCGGAAAGCTTTGGGACGATGCGGTTCCGGTTGATCGCCAGGGACGCGCCATCACCGCCAAAGCCCAATCGTCCCGGAGATACGGGCTGGCGCGAGGCGGCCGCGCGGTTCATCGAGCCCGCGCTGGCCGAGGGCAAGCGGACGCTGATCCTGACCACGAGCTTCGACGATGCCGGCTGGGTCGCGAACCGGTTCGGCATCCGCGCCCAGCAGCGGGGCGAGAAGCTTCATGGCTTGGCCCAGGACATGCGGTCGTGGCGCCTGAGCAGCCTCGTCACACCATCGGGCTGGTTCGGGCTCGATTTGCCGGGCGTGCTGACGGATGTCGTGATCTGGCGGCTGCCTTATGCGGCACCCGACGAGCTGCGCGACGATCTCGTCGGCGAACGTGGCTTCCCCGCGGTCAACGAGGCGATGCTGGGCCGCCTGCGGCAGGGGTTCGGGCGCGGGATCAGGCAGGCGACGGACGCGGTGACGGTCTGGATCGCCGATCCGCGCCTGCACGACCCGAGGCAGCATGTGAGATTCGCGGTTCCCGGCCGCTTCATCGATGCGTGGCGCGCCGCGATCGAGGGCTGCGCCGAGCAGGAAACCCGGCTGACACAATTGCGCCCGGAGCAATCGGTTTTCCGTGATGCCGTCCTCGGCGCGGATCGCTATCGCTGCGTCGTTACCGGGTGCGAAGTCGTGAGTGCTCTCGACGCCGCCCATCGCCCCGGGCGGGACTGGCGGCTCGGCCATAACAGCGCCGAGGATGGCTGGACGTTGCTGGCCGACATCCATCGCCTGCTCGATTCCGGGGAACTCAGCATCGACAACGAGACGGTCTGGGTTGCCGCATCCGCACGCGAAACCTACGTCGAATTTCATGGCCGCCGGATAATGCCGCGGGGGTAGGCCATGCCGGCACCGCATCGCCTCGGCCCTACTTGGCGCGTGACAAACCGGGTCAGTGTGAGTATAGTGATTATCGAATTACGTTGCGCCATGTTGCATAATTCGCGCATAATTTTTTTGGTGTTTATATACATATCAAACACTTATTGGCTTTGCTATTTGGCTTTATCGGTGTCAGGCATTGTGGTAACGGAAATTTGGCGAGCCCTCGACGACTCGCGGCCCCCGAGGGTTGATCGGCGGGGCCATCCGAAGGCACACTAAAGCAACGCGCCGCCGCGTTTGCCGGCGAGCGGTTGGGGAGAAGCCGGATCATGGATGCGACGATCGTCAAGCCGAAGGAACTGCCGGTCCAGGAAATCGACGTCTACACCGACACCCGCGACATCCTGGCCCATGCGCGCAAACAGGCGTTGCGGCGCGGCTATAACGACACGCTCCTGGTCGACATCGACGCCCATCATGTCGAGACCGTGTCCTGGGCCGAGGTGATCGAATATATCGAGGACCCGGTCATCCGCCATCAGGCGCTGATGTACCAGAAGGAGCGCTTCGGCGCGCCCCCCTATGGCCTGAATGGCGATTTGGGCCTGCGCTATCAGGATGTGGGCGGACGCATTCCCCATCAGTCCGATCGCCGCGAGAAGGTTGAGGACAAGAGCGTCCATCGCGACGTAACGTTGACGCGGCGCGCCATGGACAGCTTCGGCATCGACTATATGATCGTCTTTCCGACGCCGATGCTGTTTCTCGGCATGCACCCGCAGCCGGAAATGGAAGTGTGGCTCGGCCGCGCCTATAACCGCTGGCTCATCGATCGGGTCCTCTCGGGCGACGATCGCATCAAGGCGCTCTGCTATCTGCCGTTCAACACGCCCGAAGAGGCCTGCCGCACCGTCGAGGAGTTCTCGGGCAAGCCCGGCGTGATCGGCTTCTCGGTCACCAGCACCCGCAACAAGCCGGTGCAGCACAATGACTATATGCGCCTCTACGCCATGTTGCAGGAGCGCGGGGCACCGCTCTCGTTCCACGCCGGCTATCACTGGCAGGACCCGTCGCTCATGCAGCTCAACCGCTTCCTCAGCATGCACGCGCTCGGGTTCGTCTGGTGCAACATCATCCACATGACCAACTGGATCATGAACGGCATCCCGGAGCGGTTCCCGAACCTGAAGAGTGTGTGGATCGAAAGCGGCCTGGCGTGGATCCCCTTCCTGATGCAACGGCTCGACGATCAATATCTGATGCGCCCCTCCGAGGCGCCCCAGCTCAAGCGCCTGCCGAGCGACTATATGCGCGAAAATTGCTGGTACACCTCCCAGCCCATGGAGAAAACCAGCCGCAAGGGCCTGCAATGCACGCTCGAGATGATCAACGCCGAAACCCAGTTGCTTTATGCCTCGGATTGGCCGCATTTCGACTTCGACCTGCCGAGCACGATCCACGACCTCCCCTTCCTCGGCGAGCAGGCCAAACGCAACATACTGGGTCTCAACGCCGCCAAGCTGTTCGATCTGCCCACCCACAAGCGGACCATCGTCGCCTGAGAACGCCATTTCGTGACCGGGGTCACTGTTCTATGGTGAAGGAAGGATTAACTTCCCGTCATCAGACACCTGGATAAATGAGGCCCCCGATGACGAACAGCAGCGCGACTTATGGTGACGATCGGCCGGTTTCCGGCCCTGAACCCACGGACCCCTGGGCGGGCGTAGTAGATTTCTTGGCCGACCTGCGCGAGCGGCGCCGGCTGGCGCCGGCCCGGCGTGGCGCCGGCATGCTCAGCGGCCATACGCTCGCCGATATCGGCCTGTGCCGCGTCGGTGTGCAATTCGGCGCCATGGTGGCGGCGTAACCTGATTTAGACGGCCATGTGACGCCTGACCGCTCGGTTTGGCCCGCTCAGCCGGTCGGCCTGCGAGCCTGGGCCACCAGCCGCTTCAAGGTGGCGATGTCGACCGCACCGGGAATGATCTTGCCGGCCACCACAAAGGCGGGTGTGCCGGTGATGCCAAGCTCGCGCGCGGCCTCATAGGTGTCGCGCAAGTGCCGCTCGATCTCGGGTGACACCATGTCGCGTTTGAGGCGCTCGATGTCGAGGCCGAGACGCGCCGCGACCGCGAAGGACCGCGCCTCGTCGATTTGTCCGGGTTCGTCCATCAGCGCATTGTGGAAGGCGGCATACCGGCCTTGGCGGTGCGCCGCCAGGGCGACTTTGGCGGCGGTGACCGAATCCTTGCCCAGGATGGGATATTCCTTCAGCACCACCCGGAGCCTTGGGTCGTCTGTGACGAGCTGCATGAGGGTGGGCGTCGCCCGTTTGCAAAAAGGGCAGCGATAGTCGAAATATTCGATCAGGGTCACGTCGCCCGCAAGATTGCCGACGACGGGATCGCGCGGGTCCCGCGCCAGCTCGTCCCAGCGCTCTTTCAAGAGCCGTTCCTGTTCGCTTTCCTGGGTCGCCTTTTCGCGCTGCTGGTAAGTCCGGATCGCGTCGATCACCACGTCCGGATGTTCTTTCAAATAGCTGGTGACGATGGCTTCGATCTCGCTCGATCGGAGCGCCGATAGCGGACCATCCACCGTCGGCCGCAGCATGAAGAACCCAAGCCCGGCAAGGGCCAGGCCGAGGGCGAACGCCAGCATGACGGCGGCATAACGCATGATCTACTCCGGTTTCTTCATGGCGGTGCGTCGGATGTCCTCGGCGCGGATCCAGGCGGGCGAGCCTTCCTTGAGATTGTCGTGGGCGCGCTTGACATGCAGCATCGCCTCCCGTCGCTCGCCGCGAATGATCGCGGATTCCGCCAGCGCCAGGGACGCGAGCCCGATCTGGTTGTCGCGGCCATAGGCGATGCCGAGTTGGCGCCACATGCTGGGGTTGCGGGGCTCGACGCGCACCGCCGCCTCCAGGTGACCGACCGCCTCGGCGAGCCGGCTGGCGTCGTTCAGCTCGATCAGCACCCGGCCGAGCTCGAAGCGCAACAGCGCCGAGCCCGGCAACAGCCGGGCCGCCTCGCCGTAGGGCGCCACGGCTTCGCTCGCGCGGCCATTCTCGAACAGCATCTGGCCCTTAAGCTCGTGGAAGAAGGGGTCTCGCGGAAACTCGGCGATCAGGCTGTCGATGGCCGGGACGGCCTGGGCGAGGTCGGGCCGGCGATAGTATGCCACGGCGCGCGCGTAGCGCGCCGGCACGGCCCGATCGTCGGCCCGGTAGCGCGCCAACGTGCTGCCCGGCGAATTGAGGAAGCCATCCAGCTTGGCCACCATGCGGGCGTGCATGATGGCGTATTCGGTGGGTAGCGGAGCATCGGCATGGCGCGACTTGGTGAGATATTCGCGCACGATGTCGACCCGCTCGCGGGTGATGGGGTGGCTGCGGAGATAGGGATCCTGGTTGCGCGGCGACAGCAATTCCTGATCCACCAGGATAGTGAGGAACTCCATCAGGCCACGCGCCGAGTAGCCGAGCCGGTCGAGTAGACGGAACGCCGCCTGATCGGCTGCGGACTCCTGCGTGCGACTATAGTTGAGGAAATTGCGCCTGGCGGCATCCATGCCGCCGATGGCGGCGCCGACTCCGGCACCCCCTTCGCCGGTCGCCAGGATCGCGGCACCCGCCAGCACCATGGCTAAAATCTGTTGGATCGTCGCCTTCTCCAGCTCCTCGCGCGTGCGCGCCAGGTGACCGCCCGAAATATGGCCGGTTTCGTGGGCGATCACGCCGATAACTTGCCCGGCATGGCCGGCGCGCTGCAACAGGCCGGTATTGATAAAGAGGTTCATGCCACCGGCCACGAAGGCATTCAATCTTGAGTCGTTTACCAGATGGGTGCTGATGTCTTCGGCCGGCAGCCCCGCCGCCTCGAACAATGGCGTTGCCCAGACGCGGATGGTATTTTCAATCTCGGCGTCGCGAATCAATGAGATCGTTTGTGCCCTGGCGGGCCCGGTCGGCGCGAGCGCCAGCAACAGCGCGCCGAGGACGAGCCAGAACAGAGGACGAATGCACTTGGGCAATGCTTGGTTCTCGGATGGTGTTACCCAACCTAGGTATCGCATGGCGGTTCGTCAATGTGTGCCGGCCATTTTGCTGGCCATTCTGGGCGGTTGCGCGGGTGCCAAAATGTCGCCCCTGGACGAAACGCCGCGCTTTCCGGGTACCGTCGTCGCCGACGAGCCCCAGGCGGCCCGAGTCGGCCGCGAGGTTCTGGCGGCGGGCGGTACCGCCGGCGATGCGGTCGCGGCCATGGGTCTGGCGCTGGCGGTCACCCGGCCGGACGCCGCCGGCCTCGGCGCGGGCGGTGTCTGCGTGCTGGTCGATCAGGCGCGCAAGCAAACGTTGGCCGTGACATTCCTGCCGGCGCCGGGGATCCAGGGCGCCGGGCCGGTGCCGGCCGTGGCGCCACCGGCGCTCGCGGCGGGCATGGCGGCGCTGCATGCGAGCCAGGGTAAGCTGCGTTGGGCGAGGATCGTCGCTCCGGCCGAAGCGATGGCCGAATTCGGCGAGCCCTTGTCGCGTGGCACCGCCCAGGCGCTGGCGGCTGGCGCCGCCATCATCCGGGCCGATCCCGAGGCGCGGCGAATCTTCGCCCCGGATGGGAGCAATCCGGCGGGCGAGGGCGCGGTCATCCAGCAGCCGCAATTAGCGGCTCTGCTGCGAGAAATCCGGCTAGAGGGGGCGGCCGCCTTGCAGCGCGGGCCACTGGCGCGGCGGTTCGTGGCCGCCGTCCGGGCGGTGGGCGGCGCGCTCGGCGACGAGGACGTGGCGGTTTTCTGGCCGAAGCTCGCCGATACGCTCACCATACGCGCCGGCAATAACGACATCCATCTGGCGCCGGCCGAGGGCGGGGCCGGCGGCTTCCAGGCGCTGCTCGCCAGCCTGCTGCTGCGTGGCGACCGTTTCGTCGACGCCCGCGCCGATGAGCGGCCCCATCTCCTGGCAGATGCCGAACAACGCGCCCGCGCCGCCGGCCTGGCGGCTGGTATCCAGCGCGAGCAGGTGGACCGGTTGCTCGCCAATTACCGCCCCAATGGCCGTACGGCGCCGGCGCCGCCTAACCCGGCGCTGGAGGCCTCGGGTGTCGCCTTCCTGGCCGTGGATGGCGACGGCTCGGCCGCCGCCTGCGGGGTCAGCCTGGGCCGGCCGTTCGGCCTCGCACGCGTGGCGCCCGGCACCGGCGTGTTTCCGGCGCTGGCTTTGTCCGCGGGCGAGACCAGGACGGCCCTGTCGCCGGTCTTGGTGGTCAACCGGGCAACCCGGGTGTTTTTTATGGCGGCCGCCGGGATGGGCGCCGGCGCGCCCGCGATCTTGACGGCCATGGCGGTCGAGGCGGCCGAGGGTGGCCGGGCGCTGGAGCGGCTGCTGGCCGTGCCCCGTCTCGCTGTCGGCGGCGAGGGGGGCGAAATCCTGGTGGAGACGGGCACCCCGGCCGGAATTGCCGGAAGTCTGGCGGCGCGCGGCTATGCGGTGCGCGATGGCGGCATTTTGGCGGGCGTCCAGGTGGTCGCGTGTGCCGACGGCTTGCCGCGCTCGCCCGAAACTTGTGCCGCGCGGGCCGATCCCAGGGGTCATGGGATTGCCTTGTCGGCCGCGGGTCCGGCGACCCGGCGTCGTTGAGAGGGCGCGGGCGATGAAGACCTCAAGGCGTGGCGCCGTCGCACCCTTCATCGTCATGGAGGTGATGCGCGCCGCCAACGAACGCCAGAAGGCAACGGGCGACGTGCTGCACCTCGAAGTCGGCCAGCCGGACACCGGCGCCCCCCAGGGTGTCATCCGGGCCGCCCACCGGGCGCTCGACGGCGATCGGCTGGCGCCGGCGGACGGTGCCTTCTATCTCAATGTCGACATCGGCCACGTCAGTAACGACAGCGAGGCATTCTGCCGCCGCCTGCTCGCCGATACGGGTGTCGCCTGCACGCCCGACGTCGATTTCGACACCGGGCGCGGTCGGCGGACCTTGCGGATTTCGTTCGCGGGCTCGACCGACGACATGGCCGAGGCGGCCCGGCGCATCGAGCGCTGGCTCAAGGCCCCCGGCGGAGTCCGGGTCTAGCCGTAGCTCTGCACCAGGCTGCCGGCCACCAGATACCAGCCGTCCACCAGGACGAAGAAGATCAGCTTGAAGGGCAGCGCGATCATGACCGGAGGCAGCATCATCATGCCCATGGACATGAGTAGCGATGCCACCACCATGTCGATGATGAGGAACGGCACGAACAGGAGAAAGCCGATTTCGAAGGCGCGCCTGAGTTCGCTGATCATGAACGCCGGGATGAGGATGCGGAGCGGGACCGCGTCCGCCGTTGCCACCGGCTCCAGCTTGGCCAGGTTCATTAAGAGGCCGAGATCCTGGTCGCGGACATGGGTCAGCATGAAGCCGCGCATCGGCGTCATGGTCTTCTCGAACGCCTCTTCCTCGGCGATTTCGTTGGCCATCAGCGGCTGGATGCCCTCGCGGTAGGCGGTCTCGAAGGTGGGCGCCATGACGAAGCCGGTGAGGAAGAGAGCGAGGCTGATCAACACCACATTGGGCGGCGCCTGTTGGGTGCCGAGGGCGCTGCGCAGGAACGAGAGCACCACCACGATCCGGGTGAACGAGGTGAGCACCATCAGGATCGACGGCGCCAGGCTGAGGATCGTCAGCAGGGCGACAATCTGGATGATGCGCGACGTGCTGGAGGTATTGCCGCCGAGATCGAGATTGAGCGACTGCGCGAGGGCGCTTTGTGCCAGCGCGAGGTCGAGCACCAAGGCGAGGACGGCGACGGCGGCGACGCGCCAGAGGCGGACAACGAGGCTACACATCAATGGTTTCCTTCCGGCCGGGCGAGGGTTCGGGCCGGGGTGAGGTTCCGTTCGACGACGAGCTGTCCGCCGGCACCGATCAGCACCAGGCGGTGACGTGGATCGAGGTTGAGGGATTCGACGATTCTAAGACGGCGCCCCCCTCCGGCCGCAGGGCGCCCCGGGCCGCCCTGGCCCATGCCGTAGCGGCGGGCAAGCCAAGCAACGGCGGCAATCAGCGCGAGGACGAAGCCCAGCGCCAGGGCAAAGCGTAGATAGACCGCGATTTCCATCCATGATCCTGGCGCGTCGCCCAGCCGTCATGGGCGCGAGCCCGGCCATGACCGAGGCCAGGATGGGGCGGTATGGTTAACGAAGATTGAAGGCCGGGAGGCGCCGAAGGGTCCGCCGCGCGCACGCCAGGTGTGGCGGCGCGGTTTGGTCCGCGCCGCCCGTGTTGCTCAGAGTGCCGACGACCAGGCGGCCGGCACATACTCATAGCCGCTTCCCGCCTTGGCGATGAAGCCGTTGGCCGGGAAGGGGGCGTGATAGAACGACACGCGCATCCGTTCGGCCGCCAGCATATCGAGCAGTTTGCGGCGGGTCGCCACGGCCATGGCGGCGTCCTGGTCGGCCCATAAATGCCAGTCCGGGTTACGGGCGAAGATGGCCGGGTGATTGGTGGTTTCCGAGATCACCATGTGCTTGCCGCTGCCCGAGGCAAGCACATAGGCGGTATGACCGGGCGTGTGGCCGGCGGCATTGACCGTGCTGATGCCGGTAACAATTTCCTTGCCCCACTCGTAGCGCTTGACGTCCTTGGCGATCGGGCCGAACACCCGCCGGGCGTTTTTGAAAACGCCCTCCATGAAGCCCGCGGACACCCGGCTCATCTGGCCGTCATCCATCCAATAGGCCCATTCCGGCGCCGGCACCATGATCTCGGCATTGGCATAGACGAGGGCGCCCGCCTTGTTGCGAACGCCGCTGATATGGTCGCCATGGAAATGGCTGATGATGACCGTGTCGATGGCCTTGGGGTCTATGCCGGCGGCGGCCATGTTCGCCGCTAACAAGCCGACGCCCGCCGGGCCATTGTCGGCAAAGCCGGTGTCGATCAGCACCAGCTTGGCGCCGGTGTTGACGACGAGTTGGGTGAAGGAGTTGCTGACCGTGTCGGTGCCGAGGAAGTTCGATTCGACGGCTTTCATCACCTCGGCCAAGGGCATGTTCGGGATCCACGCCGCATCCACCTTCCGGGGCAAGACGCCGTCATGGATCGCCGTCACCTCGAAATCGCCGACCTTGAAGCGATAGAAACCGGGCGCCTGCTGGCCCGACTGTGGCGCGGCCGCGCTGGCTGGTTTGGGCATGCCTGGGATGGCGGCGACGGCGATGGCGGCGGCGCCCAGGGTGAAACCTTGACGGCGGGTGATCTGCATGGTGCCTCCAGGGAGGGCGGTTGGGGGATCGGTCCGCCGGCATGTCCGCGGAACCGCCGGCCCAAGTCCACGGCGCGCCGCCGCTGGTAACGGTAATGTGTTCTGGCCGACGTCCCGGTTCGGTTCCGGGCCGGCAAATTATTCCGGGTTGGTGGGCGGTCCCGCGGCCGGTCCCGCAAGCTCCGCGATCCCCGCCGCCGCTCTATTCTCCGCCACGATGCGCTCATGCACCTCGCGCCGCAGCACCGTTGCATGGGGCGGAAAGGTGAAGCCCAGGCGCACTGTCCGGCCGCGCACCTCGACCACCGTGACCTCGATGTCGCCGTTGACGATCACGGTTTCCCCGACCTTCCTGGTCAAGTAGAGCATCGACTTCTCCCCACCCGGGCGGCCCATGCCGGCGGCACCGGGTTTGCCGCGCGTTAAGCCGCCGTTAACCCGCTTGGCGACATTCTGCGCTTGTTCGGCATTTTAGCCAAATCCACGCGAGTATGCGGCCAGATGGACCTTGGCAACCACCGCTTGTTCACGGCAATTTCGGAACGCATGAGCTGGCTGACCGCCCGCCAGACGGTGTTGGCGCGGAATATCGCCAATTCCGACACGCCGGGCTATCAACCACGCGACCTCCAGAGGCAGGACTTCCGCGGCCTGATGGCATCGTCGGCGCGCCTCCAGCTTGCGAGTTCGACGGGCGGCGAGAGCCTGGGTCCGGTCAGGCTGGCGAGCCGTTTCCAGGACCGGGAGCAGAAGGCCAAGAGCGAGGTAACCTTGTCCGGCAATGCCGTGTCGCTCGACGACGAACTCTTGAAGATCGCCGAGACAGGCCGCGGCTATCAGCTCGTTACCAATCTTTATCGCAAGCATCTCGCCTTGTTCAAGACCGCTATCGCCCGGGCGGGCGGTTAAGCGATATTTCGGGAGAGACGCAATGGACCTCGGCAAAGCCCTGTTGGTATCGGCATCCGGCATGCGCGCGCAGGACGCGCGGTTGCGGGTCATCGCCGAGAACCTCGCCAACACGCAGTCGACGGGGGCGGAACCGGGTAGCGACCCCTATCGCCGCAAATTGGTGACCTTCAAGAACGAGTTCGATCGGGCCCTGGGTCTGGATCGCATCAAGGTCAACCGCGTGACCGCGGACCGGACGCCTTTCTCCCGCCAATACGATCCGAGCCATCCGGCGGCCGACGCCGGTGGTTACGTGCTTTTTCCCAACGTCAAGCCGATGATCGAGCTGGCGGACATGCGCGAAGCCCAGCGCACCTATGAAGCCAATCTCAACGTGATCGGCGCGACCCGATCATTGCTGCAACGGACCATCGACCTGTTGCGTGCTTGATACTCGGCACTAGCGCCAAGGCCAGGGGAGCGGATTGATGGTGATCTCGGGCGCCAAGGGGGCGCAAGCCTGTGCCAACGCCGCCAAAATCGACCGGCCCACCGCGCCCGAACCGGGTGCCGCCGGCGGCACGGCGGGCGCGGGCTTCGCCAAGATGGTCGAGGAGGCCGCCGGCAATGCCGTTGGAACGCTCCGCGACAGCGAACGCGGCAGCCTTCAGGCGGTCCAAGGCAAGGCCGACCTGTTGCAGGTTGTCTCGGCGGTGAACAACGCCGAAGTCACCTTGCAGGCGGTGGTCGCGGTTCGCGACAAGGTCATTCAGGCGTATCAAGACATCATTCGCATGCCGATCTAAGCGATGACGCCCGCCGAAGCCCTCGACATCATGCGCGATGCCTTGCTGGTCACCTTGATGGTCGCGGGTCCCTTGATGGCCGTGGCGCTCGTGATCGGCCTGAGCGTCTCATTGCTCCAGGCCCTGACGCAGATTCAGGAAGCGACCCTGGCCTTCGTGCCGAAGATCGTCGTCATGTTCCTCGCCAGCTTGCTCTTCCTGCCGTTCATGTTGGCGACGATGACGGGCTTCATGGAGCGTATATCGGCGCGCATCATCGGCTTCGGTTAGGTCATACTTCGCTCCTCGTCGCCGAACTCGGCGCGCTCTTCCTGGTCTTCTGCCGCCTGGGCAGCGCCTTGATGATGATGCCCGGCTTCGGCGAGGCGGTCGTGCCGGCGCGCGCGCCTGCTGCTGGCGGCGGCCGTGACCGTCGCGGTGACGCCCGTCGTGGCGGGCGGGCTACCGGCGCTGCCCGACAATCCCTCGCAAATGTTGCTCCTGGTCGCGGGCGAGGTCGCCATCGGCCTGTTCATCGGCCTCGCCGCGCGCGTCGCCACGGCGGCGTTGCAGGCCGCCGGCTCGGTCATCGCCTTGCAGGCCAGTCTCGCCAACGCCTTCGTCTTCGATGCGATATCGGCCCAGCAGACGTAATTGGTCGGCCAGTTCCTGATGGTCACCGGCCTGGCGATCATTTTCCTGACCGACCTGCACCTCCTCCTGCTGTCGGGCATGGTCGACAGCTACGGCGTGTTTGCCGTCGGCGATCCGCCGGCCATGGGGGACCTGGCGGATAGTATGGCCCGATTGACGGCCCAGAGTTTTCGCCTCGCCCTCCAGATCGCCGCCCCCTTCGTGGTCATGGGCGTGGTGTTCTCGGTCGGTCTCGGGCTGCTGGCGCGGGTCATGCCGCAGCTCCAGGTCTTCTTTATCGCCATGCCGATCCAGGTGGCCCTCGCCATCGCGCTCATGGCGCTCACGATCTCGGTCGGCATGGAAACCTTCGTCGCCGGGTTCGAGGCCATGATCCGGCTCGACTTTCCCGAGCGTTGAGCCATGGCCGACGAACAGGACGACGCCGAGAAAACCGAGGAACCGTCGCAACGACGGCTCGACCAGGCGCGCGACAAGGGCCAGGTGATCGCCTCCAAGGAGGTGAACAACTGGTTCATTCTGCTCGCCGCCACCGTTGTTACCATCATGATCGCACCGAACATGGCGCGCGATCTGGCGCGGATTATGGTGCCGTTCCTGGATCATCCCCATCTGCTGCGGGCGGATGCCGACGGCTTGGCCAGGCTGTTGCCCGAGCTGCTGGGCGAAGTGGGCCTGGCGCTCGCCTTGCCGATCCTGGCCATCCTGGCTGCCGCGGCGGCGGGACCGCTCATCCAGCATGGCCTGCTGGTCTCGATCGAGACGATGAAACCCAAGTTCGAGAAGGTCTCGCCGTTCGCCGGCATCAAGCGCCTGTTTTCGATGCGGGCACTGGTGGAGTTCTGCAAGAGCATGGTCAAGGTTTCGGTCGTCGCCGGCGCGGCGTTCTACATGATGCGCCCGGCCATGGACCGGGCCGAGACCATCGCCGGCCTGGAGGCGGGCCCGCTGCTCGCCGAACTCGCGCATGTGGCGGGCCGGCTGTTGATCGGCGTGTTCGCCGCGATGACGGCGATCGCGGCACTCGACTATTTCTTCCAGCGGTTTCAGCACCAAAAGCAACTGCGCATGTCCCGCCAGGACGTGAAGGACGAGTATAAGGAGACCGAGGGCGATCCGTTCATCAAGCAGCGTGTCCGGCAGATCCGCATGGATCGGGCGCGCCGGCGGATGATGGCGGCCGTACCGAAGGCCGATGTGATCATCACCAATCCGACACACTACGCCATCGCCCTCCGCTATGTGCAGGACCAGATGGCGGCACCCCGCGTGGTGGCGAAGGGCGTCGATTTTCTGGCCCAGCGCATTCGCGAAGTCGGCGCCGAGCATGGTGTGCCGACGATCGAGAATCCGCCGCTGGCGAGGGCACTCTACGCGGCCGTCGACATAGACGCGGAGATTCCGGCGGAGCATTATCGTGCGGTGGCGGAGATCATCAGTTACGTCTGGGGGCTGAAAGGCCGCCAGGGAGGGGCGTGAGCCATGTGGCTGTCGGCGTTGCGCGGTTTTGGCGGGGCGGCATCCAGACAGCGGATCGCGGTCTCCGGAACGGCGTCCGATCGGCGAGGTCTTGGCGGCCTACCGATCGTACCGCGTGCCATCCTTTGGGTTCTCGGCACGGTCGCCGCGATGGCGGTTGCGCTGTTCGCGATTTTCTATGTCATCGACGGGGACGTCGGGTCGGGGGCTTGGATCGCCGAAGGCGCGCTGGTTGTCGTGTCGCTGGTCGCGGTCATGCTGGTCGGTTACGCCTACGGACAGAGGCAGGTTCATGGCACCCAGATGGCGCTGCTGCGCGCCGCGCTCGACGCGGTCAGGCACCCGGAGGTCGTGACCGACCATGCGGGCGCGCCGGTGCTGATGAATCTGGCCTTCGAGACGCTGGTCGCGGGCGCGCCGGTCGCGTCGGTGCCAAGGGCGCTCCGGGCGCTCGTGCGAGACGCTCGCGATGTCGACCGGCAATTGGACCACTTGGTGGGGCAGTTTCGCGCCGGTGCTGCGGTCAGCGTGGAGGTGCCGCTCGGCGATGCTTCCGGCGGCTGGTCCGACATTTCCGTGCGCCCGCTGGCGACCCACCCGGGCCTGCTGCTCTGGTCGATCGAGGACGTGACCCAGCGCCGGGTGATGCTCGACGTCATCAAGGGCGAACAGCGGCGCCTCGCGGACTATCTGGAGAATATGCCGCTCGGCTTCTATTCCGTCGACCAAGAGGGACGCTTCCTGTTCGCCAACCGGACGCTGGCGGCGTGGCTCAACTGCGAGCCGGCGGACCTGGCGGCGGGGGACCTCAGGCTGCATGCCTTCGTCAAGGCGGGCCCTGGCGGCCTGGGTCCGCCGCACAGCCCCTTCGGCCGCGCCACCAGCGAGATACGCGGCGAGGTGACGCTGCGCACCACGGACGGCCGGACATTCCAAACGTCGATCACCCAGACCGTGGAGCGCGAGCCATCGGGCACGCTCAGGACCCGATCCGTGGTGCGCGATTTGAGCGCCGACCGGTTCTGGGAGCAGGCGCTGCGCGCATCCGAACGGCGCCTGCAACGCTTTTTCCAGGATTCGCCGATCGGCGTCGCCATCCTCGACGAGCAGCGCGTGATCAAGGAGGCCAACCCGACCTTCGCGCGCCTGATCGACCGTGACCGCGACGCGTTCCTG
This sequence comes from Alphaproteobacteria bacterium, assembly GCA_009694185.1. Classification (GTDB taxonomy): domain Bacteria; phylum Pseudomonadota; class Alphaproteobacteria; order SHVR01; family SHVR01; genus SHVR01. The sequence continues at coordinate 36,028 of SHVR01000026.1, forward strand.
GACCGGAGCTTCGACTCCTTGCTCGGCCCCCGCCAGCGCGCCGAGATCAGGGAGCGCCTCGACCGGCTCGTCGCCGGCGAGGACGTGGCGATGCCCATCGAGGTAACGCTCCTCGGCCAGCGCGAGCGCGTCTGTGCCCTCTATGCCGTCTATATCGAGGAGGACACCCCGAGCCTGCTGCTGCATCTGATCGACACGACCCAACGGCGCATCCTCGAAATCCAGTTCACCCAATCGCAGAAAATGCTGGCGGTTGGCCAGCTTGCCGGCGGCATCGCCCATGACTTCAATAACCTGCTGACCGCGATGATCGGCTTTTGCGATCTCTTGCTGCTGCGCCACAAGCCGGGCGATCAGTCGTTCCCCGACATCGTGCACGTCAAGCAGAACGCCAACCGGGCGGCCAACCTCGTGCGCCAGCTCTTGGCCTTTTCGCGCCAGCAGACGATGCAACCGCACGTCCTCAGCCTGACCGAAGTGCTGGCCGATCTGTCGAGCCTGCTCAGGCGCCTGATCGGCGCGAGCATCGAGCTGAATGTCGTGCATGACCGCGAACTCGGCCCGGTGAAGGTCGATCAGGTCCAGCTCGAGCAGGTGATCATCAATCTCGCCGTCAATGCCCGCGACGCCATGCCGGAGGGCGGCACGCTGACCATCCGGACAGCCAATGTCGAAGCGCGCGAACCGCGGCCGCGTGGCCGTGAACCGATGCCGCCGGGCGACTATGTCCTGATCGAGGTGACCGATACGGGGACCGGCATTCCGCCGGATGTGGTCGATCGCATCTTCGAGCCGTTCTTCTCGACCAAGGAAGTGGGCTCCGGCACCGGGCTTGGGCTGTCCACGGTCTATGGCATCGTCAAGCAGACCGGCGGCTACATTTTCGTCGACACCTCCATCGGCCGGGGATCGACGTTCAGCATCTTCCTGCCGCGCCACGCCGGCACCGCCGAGGACGCCAACGGCCAGGGTGCCGTCGGCGTGGCGCAGCTCGGCGATTTGACCGGTGTCGGGACGGTGTTGCTGGTCGAGGACGAGGATCCGGTCCGCCTGTTCAGCGCCCGGGCGCTGCGCAACAAGGGCTACAAGGTTTACGAGGCGCGCAATGGCGAAGCGGCGCTCGACATGCTCGCCGCCATCGACGAGCCCCTCGACCTGATGATCACCGATATCGTCATGCCGCGCATGGATGGCCCGACCCTGATCGGTCGCATACGGGCCCTGAAACCGGAGATCAGGGTGATTTGCATCTCGGGTTACGCCGAGGAGTCGTTTCGGCGCAAGCTGGACGGCTTGGCGGCGGTGCATTTCCTCTCCAAGCCCTTCAGCCTCCAGCAGCTCGCCGCCAAGGTGAAGGAAGTGATCACCCAGCCACGCGGGTGAGGCACCGCCGGGCGGCCCCTGGCAAAAGCCAAAAGAAAAGCCAATAAGTGGTTGATTAAAAACGAAACACATATTTATTTTCCAAATTTATTTCTTAAATAGGGTTGAATTGAGAATATCATTATATTCGTTCCAGCGCGGTTTGTCACGCACCGAATGCAACCACTGCCCTTGGAATCGCACTGAAAATTGGCTTCGTTCGGTGAAAACAACTTTTTCCGTAACAGCCCAGGTTCCCGTGCCGGTTTACGCGAGGCGGAGGGTTTTAGCGAGAACTGCGGGGTCGCGTGACAGGGCTTCGATGATGTTCCAGCCTTGCTTTCTTGCGGTAG
>SHVR01000027.1 GCA_009694185.1 Alphaproteobacteria bacterium
AACTGGTTCAATCACCGCCGGCTCCTGGAGCCTATCGGCAATATCCCGCCGGCCGAAGCCGAGCAACGCTACTACGCCATGCTGGAGCAGCCAGCCATGGCGGCCTGACTCAAACCAAACAGCCTCCGGCAAACCCGGGGCGGTTCACACCTTGAAATTTTGCTTTGGCAGATCTTGCGCGACAGCAACGCCGCCACCCACGGCGATAGCACCCGCCAGCGCCAGCGCACCCACTAGCCGGCCCATCATTTCAGCCTCCCTTGGTAATGGCATTTTCCGTGAAAGCACCGATGCACAGGACCTGTTCACTCTCGTCGTTCGAAGGTCCATGGCGCCGAGGCCACAGTGGTTTGCCGTCCGGTGCCAGCATAGCGAGTCGCCGCATCATTGTCCGCAAGGGCTGACATTGAACGGCGTTGCCGCATTCCATGCCGTCAAACCGGCGTCGCTGGCATCAATTGCCGCCCATCATATATTGCGGCAGGAAGAGGGCGATCTGCGGGAAGACCATCAGCAGCGCAATCATGAGGAACATCGAGAGCAAGAACGGGATGATCCCGATGATAACGTCGTTGATCGTGCCGCTGCTGCGAATTCCCTGCACGACATAGAGGTTGACGCCGACCGGCGGCGTCACTAAAGCGGTCTCCAGCAGGATGATCTGGACAATGCCGAACCAGATCGGATCGAAGCCGAGCGAGACCACGATCGGAAAGATCAGCGGCGTCGTGGTTAGCATCATGGAGAGCGTTTCCATGAAGCAGCCCAGGATGACGTAGAAGATAATGATGGCGATCATCGTGCCGGTCGGCGAGTAGCCGAGGCCGACCACGAAGTCGGTCATCAGCTTCGTCAGGCCGATTTGGGCCAGGACGAAATTGAGGAAAACCGCCGCCAGGATGATCAACATCACCATGGCCGTCGTCCGCATGGTGCCGATGAACATCTCGCCGATCATCGTCCAGGAGAGCGCGCCATTGGCGGCCGCCAGCCCGAGAGCCGCGATGACACCCAGCGAAGCGGCTTCCGTGGGCGTGGCGAAGCCAGCATAGATCGAGCCCACCACCACCATGAAGATGCCGACCGGCGGCAGCAGGTGGGGCAGGGTCGCGATGCAGGCCGGCAGGTGGAAGGAGATTTTTTCGCCGCCCCAGGCCGGCTTGATGATGCATAGGACGAGCACGCAGAGACTGAACATGCCGGCCAGCATGAAGCCCGGAATGAAACCCGCCAGATAGAGTTGCGGCACCGAACTGTTGGTCAAGAGGCCGTAGATGATCATGTTGATCGAGGGCGGGATCAAAATGCCGAGGGTGCCGCCGGCCGCGATCGTGCCAAGAAACAGGCGCTCATTGTAGCCGCGGCGTTGGATCTCCGGCAGGGCCACGATCCCCACCGTCGCCGCGGTCGCGACGGACGAGCCGCAGGTGGCGGCGAAGAGCGCGCAGGAGCCTACATTGGCATGCATGTTGCCGCCCGGAAGCCAGGCGAGCCAGTGCGACAGGGAATTGTACATTTTCTCGGCGATGCCGGCGCGCAGCAGGATCTCGCCCAGCATCACGAACATGGGGATGGCGACCAGGATCGGCTCGATGCTGTTGAGCCAGGTCGTGTCGGCCATGCCGATCAAGAGACGGCCGTCGGAATAGAGTTGATCGAGGGCGATACCGAGCACGCCAAGGGTCGCCGCCACCGGCACCGCGAAGGCGAGCATGACCAGCAGCAGAAACATGGTGGTGGTCAGCATCTCATGCGTCTCCGCGCCGCGAGCGAAGCTCTCGTTCGTGCGCGACCTCCTCGGCGGCGGCCGCCAGTTCGTCCTTGACCTCTTCGGCCATGGTGCGCACGCCGGCGACCGCCACCACGTCGGCGAGACCGCCCTTCATCAGCGCTTGCACGCAGCGCAGCAGCAGCAATGTCAAGATCAGGGCCATCCAGAGCCATCCGGCGAGCCAGAGACCCTGGGGGATGGCGAGCGGGGTGCGCCAGGACGTAATGGAGCGCGAGGTGAAGGTGTAACTATCCTGCCAGAGCACCCAGCCGCTGCTCAACAGGGCGGCGACATAAAGCCCGAGTATCAACAGCGCGGCGATATCCATGATGGCGCGAAGCGGGATCGGCACCAGCAAATAGAGGCCGTCAATCCGCACATTGGCGCGCTGCAAAACGGCAAGGCCAAAGGCCCACGAACAGGCTATGGCGAAGGCATAGCCAGACAGTTCGTCGGCACCCTGCATGCTCCAGCCGAAGAATTTTCGGGCAAGCACTTCCACGGTGACAACGGTCGCCGCCGCCAACAGCAACGCTCCACCCATCCAGGCGGCAACATGCGAAACGCGTCCCGCCTGAACCAGCAATTTATCGAGCATATGTTTGGACCCATATGATGGGGCCGTCCCTGCCAGGACGGCCTAAGATATTCGCGCGGCCGAGAGGGTCTATTTGGCCTTGGCGGTCAACCCGACAACCTTGCCCACCGTTTCGTTCCATTCCTTCACGCAGGTCTCGCCGCAGCGCTTGGCCCAGGCTGAGAGCACATGTTCGGCGACCAGTTCCTTTTGCCTCTTCATGTCCTCGGCGCTCGGCTTCACGAGCTTCATCTTGCCCGGCTCGCCATAAGGGCAGGGGCCGAGGCCTGTGTTGCAGTTGATGCCCTCCTGGTCGTAGCGCTTCATGGCCGCCCAGGCCTTCGTCTCGAAATCCGCGAACTGTTTGGCGAGGAAGTCCTTGGTCGGCGCATCGAGCCCGTCCCAGCGCCGCTGGTTCATGACTACGAAGCTCGGCCCCCAGCCGAGACCCGCCATGTACATATGCGTCACCACCTCGCGCCACTTGGCGTCATAGGCCGGCAGCGTGCCGGTAATGCCGCAGTCGGCGACGCCCTTCTGCAAGGCGGGCACGACTTCGCCGAACGCAACGGTCACCGGGATTCCACCCCACCCCTGGACCAGATCGCCGAGTGAGGAGCCGTAGACCCGAGTCTTCAGTCCCTTCAGGTCCGCAAGCTTCTCGACCGGCTTGGAGCAAAAAATCTGCTGGCTCGGGAAACCGAACATGGCGAGGAGCTGGACGCCATATTTCTGTTTGAATTCGCGCTCGACGACTTTGCGATAGACCTGGGTCGCCTTGATGGCGTCATCGGCTTCGGGGTTCACGCCGGCGAGATCAATGGCCTCGATCTCGGGGCTGCGGTCGGCTACATAGGCCATGACCCCGATCGCGATGTCGTAGACGCCCTTGCGGGTCAGATCGACGACCTCGAACCCTTTCAGATTGAGCTCGGTGACCGACTTAAGGTCGGCCGTGACCTTGCCGCCCGATTGCTCGGGCAAGGTCTTGGTGAAGAACGGTGCCTCGATTTCCTTGTAGTGGGTCAAGAAGTTCCATGACCCGACAATCTTGAAGTCCTGCTTCGATACCTCGCTGGCCTGAATCGTCCCCGCTGTCAGGGATACGGCCGCGGCGGCGGCAAGTGCCACGAGCCAGTTGTGTGTTCGCACGTGTAATCCTCCCCGCGAATATATCATTCCCTCGTGCGGCATATCGTCGTGCTCTTGATGGCCATCGTGGTCCGTGGCCCGATGATAGCTAAACCCCCCGCCGTGGCTAGGGAAAAATCTCTTGCCAGGGCCACGGGACCATTGACTACCTGACGGCCGGCCGCGACGGGGCTTGCCAAATGTGGTTGGGGACGATATAGAACGTTTAACGAACATCAAACATTTTCGAGATGTGCACAGTTTTACCCTTTCGGGTGATTGGAGGTTTGGCAAAGAGGCGTTAGTCTCACCGCATTCCGTCGTGTGCCCGCCGGTGGCAAGGAACTTGGTAATCTCAGAAAAATGGATCAGGAAGACCTCATAAAGTAGGTGGGAAATAGTGTTTAATATAATGAAATTCAATCTTACTTTTTATTCTATCGCGGGCCACCGAGTTTCGCCCGATTCGGCGCCCAGGGCCAGCGATGGCTGAGGCGCAGGAACCATTTTGGCGCGGCAAGACGCTGGGTGATTTGTCGGCCGTTGAGTGGGAGGCGCTTTGCGACGGCTGCGGCAAATGCTGTCTCCTCAAGCTTGAGGATGCCGATACGGGCAAGATCGAGACGACGGCCGTCGCCTGCAAGCTGCTCGACATCGGCACCTGCCGGTGCAGCGACTACGGGCGGCGCAAGCGGCGAGTTCCAGACTGCATCCCGCTCACGCCCGAGAACGTGCCGATGATCGGCTGGCTGCCGTCCACCTGCGCCTATCGCCTGGTGCATGAAGGCCGCGATCTCTACTGGTGGCACCCGCTGGTCTCGGGCGATGCCGACTCGGTGCATCGGGCGGGCATGTCGGTGCGCCACAAGGTGCTCTCGGAAAAAGAGGCCGGGGGGCCAAGCAAACTCCCGAACTATGTCGTGGACTGGAATCTATGACCATGGCGAACCGCGACGCGCGCATAGGCCGGCAATCCGGCGAAGGGGGACGGCAATGACGGCCCGGATGCCATTGCTGCGGCCGTTGGCCGATGAACGGCTCCAGGTGGGTCGGCGTACCGTGGACCTCCGGGTGATGGTCAACCGCCGGGCGCGGCGCATCATCCTCAGGGTCGACCCCGTCTCGGGCGATCTGGTGCTCGTGCTGCCCTCGGCGCGCACCTATGCCGAGGGACTGGACTTCGTGCGCCAGAAAGCGGAATGGACCCACCGGCGCCTGGAGCAAGTGCCCGACCGGATGGCTTTCACCGATGGCGCGATCATCCCGGTGCAGGGCCAGCCACACCGCATCTGTCACGTTCCCGACCTCGCGGTGCTGGTATGGCAGGACGCGGGCGAAATCCATGTCGGCGGGCAGCGACGCGGTATGCCGGCGCGAGTGGCGGCCTGGCTGCGGGTCGAGGCCAGGCGCACCATCCAGCGCCGGGCCACCGGCCACGCCGAACGCCTCAATGTCGACGTGAACCGCATCAGCATCCGAGACCCACGCACCCGCTGGGGCAGTGCCTCATCTGGTGGCGCGCTCTCCTTCTCGTGGCGCCTCTATCTGGCACCCAAGCCGGTGTTGAACTATGTGGTCGCCCATGAGGTGGCCCATCTTAGGGAAATGAACCACGGCGCGCGCTTCTGGCGTCTGGTCGAGACCCTATGCCCGGGCTTCGAACAGCCGCGCGGGTGGCTCCGCGAGCATGGCCATTCTCTGCATCGCTATGGTTAGTTAACCGGGAACCAGCCGACGATGCGCGGGACGTCGACCAGCGCCTCCCCGGTCTGACTTAGCTCGAACGGTCCGGTGGCTTCGTCGAGCATCTTCTCGGCCGATTCCGCGTCGGCGGCGGCGACCAGCCAGATCTTCTTTGGCACCGTTGGATCGGTGGGGTCGTTGCCCTTAATGGCGAAGATTTGCATGAGGCTCCTTTAATTGGATGATGTGGCCCGGTGTCGGGGCGCACTGTTGCGCCGGCCGTGGGCGCGGGTCAAGCCATGTGCGCTGGCGGGCCAAGGCCGAGCCAGCGACAGATGCCCCGCAACAAGAGCGGCATGATGTAGATGGGAACCTGCGCGGCAATCAGCAAGAGGACAATATCCGGGGCCGCGTCGCCGGCGAGTGCCCCCAGCAATAAGAGGCAATTGCGCGTGCCGACCAAGAGGCCGACCGTCACCGCCCGGCGCTTGTCGAGGCCATGGCCGGTCAAGCGATCGGCCAACAGCGCGGCACCGGTTGCGAGCAGCAGCATGCCGATGCTGAGCGCCAGCACCCCGCTCACATAGAGAATCGCCTTAAAGGGATCGGCCGCGAGCAAAGCGGGGATGCCGTCCATGACCGCGATCCCGATTGCAACCAGCGCCAGGACGACCCCGCCATCGAAATACCGGGCTCGAGCATCGAGTTCCGCCTGGCTGTATAGCCCGCGGATGAGGGCGGCACCGATGAAGCAGACCGCGACCATGACGGTGAGGCGCAGCATGAAGGTCGTGAGGTCGATCCTTAGATCGAGGCCGATCAGCTCGATCAGGAGCGGCGGCAGAATCGCCGGTAAGACCAGGGTGGCCGGCAGGGCCACGACCATCGCGAGCGGCGCGTCGAGGCCGAGCAGCAAGGCATAGGCCGGTGTCGAGAGCAGCGGAGCGCTGCCGGCGATCAGGGTGAGGCCGGTGGCAAGCGTGGCCGGCAGGCCGATCGGCTGGATCAGGACATGCACCAGAATTGGTGTCGCTAGCAGGCAGGCGGCCATGACGGCAAGGGCTGGTCCCGGCCGGCGCACATAGGTGGCCGCGCGCTGCCAGTCGAGCCGCACCAGGGAGAGCAGCATGGTGCAGATCGACAAGGGAAAGACCAACGGTCGGAGTAGGCCGGCCAGGTCCTGGGCCACGAGACCGAAACCGAGGCTCGCCGCCAAGATCAAGGTCGCGTGACGTTGCACCAGGCCAAAGGCAAGGGCGAGGGCTTTGTTCACCGCGGCGCGGCGCGCGGCGCGGAACGGTCCGCCGCGCTCACGAACGTGGCCGCGCCGGACCCTCCGGCGGCGCGGCGCGGCGCGGAACGGTCCGCCGCGCTCACGAACGTGGCCGCGCCGGACCCTCCGGCGGCGCGGCGCGCAGCGCGCGTTGGCGCTCGGTCTCCACCCGATCGACGACACCCTCGCCGTCGACGGAGACGCCATATTGTTGCCGCGCCGCTTCCCGCGACACGAAGCCGTCGCGCACGTCGATGCCGACCAGCGCCGGGTCGCGATCGAAGGGGTCGCCATAACCGCCGCCGCCGGGCATCTCCATAATAATACTGTCTCCCGCCGGGATCGGCTGGCGGCCCTTGCCCTGCATCGCCGTGCCGGCTTTCTTCAAATAAAGCTTGCCGGTGACGCCGAGCCCGCCGCCTTCGCGGCCGCGTGCCGGGTGCTTCACCCGGTCGAACATGGCGGAGATGACGAAGGGTGCCCCTTCGCCATTGCCGACTTCCATGATCTGGCCGGTGCCGCCGCGAAAAGTGCCCGGGCCGCCGGAATCGGTCCGGTATTCCTTCCGCCAGATGATCAGTGGGCAGATCGTCTCGGTCACCTCGATCGGCACATTGCGCACGCCCGAGGGAAACGAGGTGGTGTTCAGGCCGTCTACCGTCGGCCGGGCCCCCATGCCGCCGGTATGGAAGCAGTTGACCGCGAATTCCGTGGCGTTCTCGAACGCCGCATCGCCACCTGCCAGGCCATGACCGCCGAGGAAGACGGGGTTCCAGAGACAGGAGGTGCCTTCCGCCAGCACGCCCGTGTTGAGCGCCTGATGCAGGCAGCCAAGCACGACATCGGGCAGCATCTGGCCGGTGACATGGCGGGCCGTGACGGCACAAGGCCGGAGCGCGTTCAGGATGCAGCCTTCCGGCGCCTTGACGCGGATCGCACTGAGCGAGCCGGCATTGTTCGGAATGCTGGGCCCGACCACGCAGCGGATGCCAAACGAGGTGTAGGCATCGCAATAGGACTTGGGCACGTTGATGCCGAAGTTCGAGGCTGGCGACGTGCCGGTGAAATCCACGTCGATGCCGTCCTCGGCAATGGTGAGCGAGGCCACCAGGTCGATGTCGCGCTCGAAGCCGTCGACCCGCATGCTGTTATCGTAGCGGCCCCTGGGCAGCTTGGCGATTTCGACCAGCATCGCCGAGTGCGAGGCGGTGATGATGTGCTCGCCGAGTTCGTCGACGCTCTCGAGGCCGAATTCATCCATCATCTCCACGAGCCGGCGCGAGCCGATCTCGTTGCAGGCGGCGAGCGCATAGAGGTCGCCCTCCACCTCGACCGGCGTGCGCACGTTCGAGCGCACCATTTCGAGGAGCGTCTCGTTCATTTCCCCCCGGTTGGCGAGCCGCATGATCGGCACATGCAGGCCCTCCTCATAGACTTGGGTGGCGTCGGCGCCGAAGCCGCGCCCGCCCACATCGACCACATGGCTGGTGCAGGCGAAGAGCGCCACCACCCGGCCCTTACGGAACGTCGGCGAGACAACGGTGAAGTCGTTGAGATGGCCCGTTCCCATCCAGGGGTCGTTGGTGATGAAGACGTCGCCCTCGCGCATGACGCCGATCGGATATTTGGCGAGAAAGTGGATCACCGAGGCGGCCATGGCATTGATATGCCCGGGCGTGCCGGTGACCGCCTGGGCCAGCATCCGGCCCGCGAGGTCGAAGACGCCCGCCGAGAGATCGCCCGCTTCCCGGGTCGAGGTGCTGAAGGCGATGCGGATCAGGGTCTGGGCCTGTTCCTCCACCACCGAAATCAAGCGGTTCCACATGATCTGGAGGCGGATCTGGGTAAGGGCATCCTGGGTTTGCATGGCAGGTCAGCTCCGGCGGCGGTCGAGGACGAGGTAACCGAGGGCATTGATCCAGGCATCGAAGCCCGGCGAGACGATGGTGGTGGTCTGGTCTTCGGCGACAATGGCGGGCCCGGCAAGGCGGGCGCCGGGCAACAGGTCGGGCCGCCAATAGACCGGCGCCTCGACGAATTTGGCCGACGCGGGATCGAAGAAACGGCGTTGCCCGCTAGGCTTGGCGGCTGGTCGGCGTGGCGGGTCGGCGGCCTCCACCGGTGGCGCCGGCATGGTCTCGACGGTCAGGGTCCAGCTCAGCACCTCGACGTCGAGGCCCGGCACGGTGCGGCCGTAGAGCTGGGTGTAGGCCGCGTCGAACAGGTTCTGCAACAGGTGACGATCCTCCGGCCCGATGCGCCGGATTGGCAGATCGACGATAATCTCGTGCCCCTGTCCCACATAGCGCATGAAGGCGTGTCGGCTTTCCCGGGTCGGCGCCTCACCAGCGCCGCGGCGTACGACCAGGGTGGCCTCGCTCTGCATTTCGGCCATCAGCGCGTTGAGCAGCTCGCCGTCGAAGCGGGAGAGGCGCATATGCCGGCTGCGCACCACTTCATAGGCAATGGGCGCCCGGAGGAAGCCGATGGCCGAGCCGACGCCGGCGCCGGTCGGAACGACGATCCGGTCGATGCCGAGCTTGTCGGCAAGGCGCGTGGCGTGCAGCGGTGCCGCGCCCCCGAAGGCCACCAGTGCCCGGCCGGTCAGGTCCTTGCCGCGCTCGATGGCGTGGACCCGGGCGGCGTTGGCCATGTTCTCGTCCACCATCTCGGCGACGCCAAAGGCAGCCAACGGCAGATCGAGGCCGAGCGGTGTGCCGACCCGCTCGAGAATGGCGGTCGCGGCCCTGTCGGGTGCCAGGTCAACCCGGCCGCCCGCGAAGGTCGCCGGATCGATGCGCCCCATCACCAAATCGGCGTCGGTCACGGTGGGTGCGCCGCCGCCCCGGTCGTAGCAGGCGGGGCCGGGCTCGGAGCCGGCGCTTTCCGGGCCGACCGTGATCCGTTTGAGCGCGTCGACATGGGCGATGGAGCCGCCGCCGGCACCGATCTCCACCATCTCGATGACGGGCACGCGCAAGGGTAGGCCGCTCCCCTTGAGAAAGCGGTAGATGCGTGCCACCTCGAAGCTCCGCGATGACTGGGGCTTGCCATGGTCGATCAGGCAGATCTTCGCCGTCGTGCCGCCCATGTCGTAGGAGAGGACCTGGGGGAGCGCGCATTCGAGGGCGATGCGGCTCGCCAGGATGGCGCCGCCGGCCGGCCCCGACTCCACCAGGCGAATGGGATTGGCGATGGCCGTTTCGAGGGTGGTGATGCCGCCGCCCGACATCATCATGTAGAGCGGGCAGGTGAAGCCCATGGCCCGCAAGCGCTGGTCCAGGTGCGCGAGATATTTCGCCATCAAAGGCTGGATATAGGCGTTGGCCGAGGCGGTCGACTGGCGCTCGTATTCGCGGATTTCCGGGCACACCTCGGAGGCGAGCGTGATCCAGAGGTCGGGAAGGGCGGCGCGCAAAATATCCGCCACCCGCCGCTCATGGGCGGGATTGGCGTAGGCATGGATCAGGCCGATGGCGACGCTCTCGACGCCATGTTTCCCGATCTGGGAAATGAGCGCCTCGACGCTCGCCTCGTCGAGCGGCACCAGCACCTCGCCCTTGGCATTCAGCCGCTCCTTGACCGGCCAGCGCAGATAGCGCGGCACCAAAGGCGGCGGCTTCGCCATGTAGATGTCATATTGCTCGAAGCGGTTTTCTTGGGCCATGTCGACGGAATCGCGGAGGCCCTCGGTGACAATCAGCGCCGTCTTGGCGCCCTTGCGCTCAATGAGCGCGTTGGTGGCAAGCGTGGTGCCGTGGATGACGAGGCCAATATCGGCGGGCGTCACCCTGGCGTCGGCGAGAGCGAGGTCGATGGCCTCGATCACGCCTGCTTCCGGTGCGCGGGTCGTCGTGAGCACTTTCGTCGTAATAAGCCGGTCGCCCACCTCGATCGCGACATCGGTAAACGTGCCGCCAATGTCGACGGCGATGCGCGCCTTGGCCGCGCTAGTACTCATGGGGAAGGATTCCTCGGGGTTGGACGATGGGGAAGGTGACAGTTGGCGGCCGACCTTAGCAGCCGGGCCGGGCTTGCGCATCGGCCCTGTCGCTGCGTCTGGTGCCGGCGCTGAATAGAAACCATTGCTGCCTACCCCTAGGGAACCGACGGCGTCTGAAATTCCCGTTTTGGAAATGACCGGACTTGTGGAAAGCCAAATAGCAAACCCAATAAGTATTTGAAATAACTACAAACACTAAAACTAATTTGAAAAATGATGAAACATAAGAAATTATCATTCGATAATCACTATATCCCTTTTGCCCCCGCTTGTCACGCGCCGGGATGGCTGGGGGCGACGGCTGTCGCGATGACCAACGTCCTGTGACCAACGTCCTATTGCGTCGCCGGTGGCTTTCGGTTCTGCTGTCCGGGCGGTCGCGAGCGGGGAGAGACGCACATGGACCAGGAGGGTGGCGAGCGGCGAGATCGACCCTATGGCTGGCGCGGGCGCATCGGCGTCATCGTGCCCTCGCCCAATACGGTCTGCGAGACCGAATTCTGGCGCATGGCGCCGGCGGGGGTCACGGTACACACCACCCGGCTCTGGTTTCGGGCGGGCGAGGTCGAGCGGCCATTGGAGGACATGGAGCAGTATCTGCCCCGGGCACTCGCCGAGCTGAAGGGTGCGCGGGTCGACCTGGTCGCCTATGCCTGCACCGCCAGCTCCATGCATGGCTCGCCGGACAAGCTCGCTGCCGATATCGCGGGCGAGGTGGGGGCGCCCGCGATTACCACGGCGGGGGCGGTGCTGGCGGCCCTCGCGGCACTCGGTGCCCGGCGGATCGCCGTGGGCACGCCCTATCCCGCCGCCGTCAACGAGGGCGAGCGCCGCTTCTTCGCTGGCCGACAGATCGCCGTCACCCGCATGGCGAGCAAGATCGTGTGCGAGGAGCAGCACCAGTTTCGCGGCATGAGCCGGGTCCCGACCGAGGCGGTCTGCGATCTCGCCGCCGAGATCGACACCCCCGACAGCGATGCGATTTTCCTCTCATGCAGCGACATGGCGACGCTCGACGCCATTCCGCGCATCGAGGCCGCGCTCGGCAAGCCGGTCGTGACCAGCACCCAGGCAACTTTCTGGCAGGCGCTCCGGACGCTGGGGATCGGGGACCGCATCCCCGGTGCCGGCCGGCTCTTCGCCGAGCACTAGCACTGGCCGGTCATCGACGCGGCTTGCTCTCATAGGGCCGGCCGTCCTTGCGCCGGTAGCCGCCGGTGCCGGAATGCAGGTCGATGTCCGGGTAATGCGCTTCGTCGCCCTCGACACGGCTACCGACTTCGAGCAGCACCGCCTCGGCGCCCGACCGGTTCTTGAATTGATGGCCGTCGGCGACACCCGCCTTGAAACCCGCCGAGTCGCCCGCCCGCAGGATCTCCTCACCCCTGTTGGTGACCAGCACGACCTCGCCAGAGACGACCCACATGAACTCGTCGCCTGCCGTGTGCCAGTGGCGCTGGCTGGTCCAGGTGCCGGGCGGCAGGCGGCAGAGATTGACCCCGAACTGGGTGAGGCCGGCCGCGTCGCCGAGCTTGAAACGCTGACGCTTGTGGCAGGGCGCGTCATAGGGCGGGGGATAGCGGGTGCCATGGGCGGTCGGCGCCTTGGCCGGGTCGATCTTTGGCATGGTGGCCTCCTCGGGTCATACCCTAAACTAAAGTCCAGCATGGATACGCCATTGAAAGACGCTCTCGGCTGGCGCCGCAAGTTCGGCGTTCTGGTGCCGGCGACGAACACCATCGTCGAGCCCGAATTCGCCGACATGCGGCCCCATGGTGTCACCAACCATACGGCGCGCTTTCGCATCCCCAACATGAAGCTCGACAGCGACGCCGCCTTCGACGAGCTGATCCGCCACGTCAAGGCGACCATGGAGGATGCGGTTGACTATCTGGTGCCGGCCGACCCCGACTATGTGATCCTCGGCATCTCGGCGGAGAGCTTCTGGGATGGGGCCGACGCGAGCCACGCGCTCAAGGCCCGGCTCGAAGCCAGGGCCGGCCGGGGGGTGGTTATCGGCGCCGAGGCGGCGCGGGCGGCGCTCGCTGCCGTGGGCGCCCGGCGGATCGGTGTCGTCACCCCCTATTGGCCGGTCGGCGACCGCATGGTGCGGCGCTTCTTCACCGAGGAGGGGTGCGAAGTGGTCGCCCTCAAGGGTTTGCAATGCACCAGCCCGGTCAACATCGCCGAGCAGTCCGAAGCCGTCATGCGCGCCGCCATCCAGGAAGTGAACGAATCCAACCCGGATGCCATCGTGCAGGTTGGCACCAATCTCGCCATGGCGCGGCTCGCCGACGAGGCGGAACGCTGGCTGGGTAAGCCGGTGATCGCCATCAACACCGCCATCTACTGGTACGCGCTCCGCGCCAACGGTATCGCCGACCGGATGCCGGGCTGGGGCGCGCTCATGCGCGATCACTGACGTGGGACACCGATGATCGACGTCGCCAAGGCCAGGCGCGAAACGCCGGGTGCCGCCAATGTGCTGCATTTCAACAATGCCGGCGCGGGCCTGATGCCGGCAACCGTGCTGGCCGCCATGCGCCAGCACATCGAACTCGAGGCGGCGATCGGCGGCTATGAGGCGGCGGACCAGGGGGCGGCGGCCCTCGACCATGCCTATGTCGCGGTGGCGCGCCTCCTTAACGCCGCACCCGACGAGATCGCGGTCGTCGAGAACGCGACCCGTGCCTGGGACATGGCATTCTATTCGTTCCAATTCCAGCCGGGCGACCGGATCCTGACCGCCCAGGCGGAATATGCCAGCAACTACATCGCCTATTTGCAGGTTGCTCGGCGCACCGGCGCGGTCGTCGAGGCGATCCCCAACGATGCCGACGGCCAACTCGACGTGGCGGCGCTGGAGCGCGCTATCGACGCGCGGGTCAAGCTCATCGCCATTACCCATGTGCCGACTAATGGCGGGCTCGTCAATCCGGCGGCGGCCATCGGCCGTGTCGCTCGCCGGGCCGGCATTCCCTATCTGCTCGACGCCTGCCAGTCGGTCGGCCAGATGCCGGTCGATGTCGAGGCGATCGGCTGCGACATGCTATCGGCGACGGCGCGGAAATTCCTGCGCGGACCGCGCGGCGTCGGCTTCCTCTATGTGCGCCGCTCGCTGATAGAAGAGCTCGAGCCGCCGTTCCTCGATCTGCACGCGGCCAATTGGGTGGCCCCCGACCGATATGAGATCGTGCCCGGCGCCAAACGGTTCGAGAATTGGGAGACCAATTTCGCCGGCAAGATCGGCCTTGGGTTGGCGGTGGACTATGCGCTCGGCTGGGGCCTCGAGGCGATCCGCGACCGCGTCGTTCACCTGGCCGAGCATTTGCGCCGGCGCCTCGCCACATTGCCGGGTGTCACGGTCCGAGATTTGGGGGCCGAACGGTCTGGCATCGTCACCTTCACTTGTCCGGGTGGCGAGCATGACGCCATCAAGCAGGCGCTAGGCGCGCGGCGTATGAATGTCAGCACTTCCACCCGCACTTCCACCCAGCTCGACATGACGGCGCGTGGGCTGGGTAGCCTGGTCCGCGCCTCGGTGCACTATTACAACACCGAGGAAGAAGTCGATCGCTTCACCGAGGCACTTGCCGACATCTGCCGGGGCCGGGGATAGGGCCTACCGGCAGTCGCCGATGCCTTCCGGGAAGAGCCAGTATTTGAAGCGCGCCATCCTTCCCCAACCGTTCACCATGGGGAGTTCGACGAGGCGCGCATCGTCGATGAACCCTGGTGCCATGCCGAACCGGCGGCCAAAGTCTTCCGCCACGCGGCCGTCGATGCCCTCGAACCGGTCGATTTCCCAGATCGCCAGGCATTGGCCCGGGATCGGCCGGGCCGGCGGCGCGTAATGGGCAAAATTGGGCGTGATGTAGCGGGCGGCGGGCAGGTAGAGGCGAAGATTGCCGCTGATCCCATAGCTCTCGTCCCAGCTATAGATCGTGCCGCCCGCGAACCCGGCGGCCTTCAGCGAGGCCGCCAGCGCCGGATAGGGCAGATTGACATAGGGCTTGCGGCCAGCCTTCAGGGGATCGGTCGCGAACTTGACCAGAATGGCAGCCGGGACCAAGAGCGCGAGCACGGCCATGGTGCCGGCAAACCGCGCAAGCACCTCGGATGTGGCACCGGCGAGGCGTGCCCTGAGGAAGAACCACAATGGGAACAGGACAAAAATGAAATAGATATGGATGCGTGGCGCCACCAGAAGTTCAAGCACGAGGACACATGCAAGCAGGACGACGAGCGCGCGCCCGAGCAGGTTCATGATTTGGCGCCGCGGCCCGTTGCCGGGCTGCCGGAGCGGCCGAAAGGCACGCCAGAAAAAGAGCGGCAGCATCGGGAGAAGCGGCGACAGAAAAGAAGCGGCGGCGACCAAAAGATGGGTGAGGCCGGCTTGGATCGCACTCAGCGGCGCCGTCGTGAGCCCCGTGTCTGCCTTTCGCCCGACGGGCCGGGAACCAAGGCCGCCGGACTGGTCCATGGCGTAGATCGTGAAAGGCAGGAGAGCGAGGGCGGCAACCAGGAGCGTGAGAGCCATGCGTCGTTCCATGAGCCGGCGGCGATAGTCGGGATCGACGAGGCCCGACACCAAGAGTGCCCCCGCGAACAAGAGGTAATTATATTTGGCGAGGGTGCCGGCGCCGATGGCGAGGCCAAGCGCCGCGTACCACCACCAGCGGCCCGCGTCGATGATCCGCAGCAGGCAGTAGAAAGTCAGGACGGCCATGCAGACCATCAGGACGCTGTGGGTGTAATTGCGTACCGCGTCCCAAGCGACAAAATAGATGGCAAGTGGCGCCAACGCCGCCGCCATCGCCCAGCGCTCGTCATCGAACACCCGGAGAGCGGTCGCGGCGAATAGAAGATATGTCCCGGCCAGCAGCAGGAACTTCACGGCCGCCAGGGCCGCGAGACTGACACCGAAGACCCGCTGGAAGGCGATCACCAGCCAGGTATAGAGGGGCGGATTTCGGAGCCCATAGCCGAACTGGAACGACTGGCTGTAGAGCAGTTGCTCGCTGTCGTCGTTCACGCCGCCCGGAAAGAGAAAGCCCTGAATGGCAAAGAGTAGCAGGAAATAACTCAGCACCGCGAGGGTAAACCGGCGCCGGGTGAGCAGCGCCTCGCCGACTCTTGCCAGCATCGCGCCGGATGCCGCGAGGCCGTCGTCGGCCAGCCGTCTCAGAGAGGCGCTTGTGCTCACGCCGGCGCCTCGGGTGCCCGATCGCGGCGGATGAAGTACAGGTTCCGGATATAGATCAGGAGGCCGCCGGCCTGGCCGGTGATGAACACCGGGTCCAATTTATAGATGGCATAGCTCAACAGCGTGATGCCGCCGGCCAGGCTGAAATACCAGAACGCGGTCGGGATGATGCTGCGTTTGAGGCGCTCGCTCGCCAGCCACTGCACGAGAAAGCGGGCCGAAAACAGGCCCTGGCCGATGAAGCCCACGATCAGCCAGATGGTCGATTCCGTCATTGCTGGTCCTCTGGTTCGACGGTTGGCCGCGCGCTTCGCCGTTGCAGCCAGGCAACGCCGAGAAGGTCGATCAATCCCACGAGAGCCCGGTCGACGATGCCGTAATGCGACCGGCCGCGGATGCGCGGGCGATGATTGACCGGATGTTCGATCAGGGTCAGTCCAGCGGCGCCAAAGAGCGCCGGCAGGAAACGATGCATATGGTCGAAAAAGGGCAAGTCCAGAAAGGCCGCGCGCGGAAATAGTTTGAGGCCGCAGCCTGTGTCTCGGGCCCGATCGGCGAGGAGACGGCGACGGATGCCGTTGGCGACCCACGATGCCCAGCGCTTGGCGCGGCTGTCTTGGCGATGAACGCGCACGCCCGCCACCAGCATATTTCTTGTCGCTGCCCGATCGCGGCGCTGGAGCAAGGCCGGGATATCCGCCGGGTCGTTCTGGCCGTCGCCGTCGAGAGTGACGATCCAGGCTGCCTGCGCCGCCCGGATGCCGGTGCGAAGGGCGGCGCTCTGTCCGGCCCGCGCCCGATGGCGAAGGGTACGGAGGTTCGGGTAGGTGTGGCCGAGGGCCGCGAGGATCGCGTCCGTCGCGTCCTCACTGCCATCGTCGACATAGAGAATCTCGTAGGCGACCAGACCGTCGAGCGCCAGGGCGATCTCCTCGATCAGCGGCGCGATATTGTCGGCCTCGTCATGCACCGGCACCACGACGGATAGCGCCGGCGCCCTCTCGTCACCGGTCATGGCAGGACTGGCGCTCAGGGCCTACCCGGCGGTGGCTGGTCGGCATTCGCTTCAGCCCATGCGTCGAGCATCTGCTCGACCGCCTCGCGGCCGACATTCTGGGTGATGAAGACGATGCGCGAGCGGCGGCTCTCGCTTGGCCAAACGTCCAGCATCACCGGCTGGTGAAAGAGGTGTTGGACGCCATGCACCGCGACGGGCCCCTCCAATCCTTCAACATTGAGGATGCCCTTGATCCTCAGGATATCGTTGCCACGGGTCGCGATCAGGGCCTGCAACCACTCGACCCAGATCTGCCAGGGCAGCGGCTCGTCGCGAAACAGGCAGAACGACTTGATGCTGTCGTCATGGCGGTGGGCGTGGTTATGGTTATGGTCGTGCCCATGGTGATGATCATGGTCGTGATGATGGTCGTGGTCATGACCCTCCGTGTCATAGGCCTCGTCCTTCAGCCAGCGGGCAACATCCGGGGTCTTGGTCAGGGGATTGTAGAGGCCGGCATTGAACAAGGGCCCCGGATCGATCTCGCCATGCATGACCTCGTGCACGGGCGCGCCAGGGTTGAGGGCGGCAAGGCGTCGCTTGAGCGCGGCCAGATCCCGCCGCGAGGCCGGGTCTTGCGCCAGGTCAGCCTTGGTCAACAACAAGCGGTCGGCCATGGCCACCTGCTTGACGGATTCGATGTGGCGATCCAACTGCATGTCGCCATTCACCGCGTCGACCGTGGCGATGACGCCATCGAGGCGGTAGCGCGCCTCGACCATGGGGTCGGCCATCAGCGTGTGCAGGATCGGTGCCGGGTCGGCAAGGCCCGTAGTCTCGATAAGGACGCGCTCGAATTCCGGCACTTCGCCGCGCACGCGGCGGATGTAGAGGTCGCGCAGCGTGTTGACCAGATCTCCCCGAATGGTGCAGCACACACAGCCGCTGGCCATCAGCACCGTGTCCTCGCTCGACGACGCCACCAGATCATGGTCGATGCCGATCTCGCCGAATTCGTTGATGATGACGGCGGTGCGCCCCATGTCCGGGTGGCGCAACAGGCGCGACAAGAGGGTGGTCTTGCCGCTGCCGAGGAAGCCGGTGATGATCGAGACCGGCAGGGCTTCCGCCGCTTCCATTTGACTTGTTTCACTCGCCTGCTGGGGCTTGTCGGCGGCGCCTGAAGAATAGGATTGCGCGCAGCCGGACACTCTCGACCAGTATCCTAACGCCCCATATGTACTTCATGGAAGATCGTTGAATCCGCCGCGCCCGTCGCAGCCCCGAATTCAAGGCTGTTTCCGCCTGGCGCGCGGCGCGGTCACCTTCATAGCGCCCGTCGCCAATGGTCGAAGCGCCGGCAAAACTTACATGCGCGGTGACGGGATAGGGTTGCACGGCCAGGACTCTCAGCTTGGTCTTCCAATAATGGTCCATGAAAACGTCCACCTGGTCGCTTATATACTCGCTATTGTCCAATAACTTATGAGCACCGGTTCGACTGATGACGTAGGCGTAGGCGCTGCTTGGCCCACCAAGCAAATACACCAGCCGATGACCACCGGACAGTCCGGCGAGCGGCACAAATATCCGTCTCCGGGCACCACCCACACGAACCAGATCATAGAGGTCCGACAGTCTGGAAATATCTTTCAGCAAACTCGGCAGAGTTCGATCCAGGTGTACGTCATCTTCCAACACCAAGGCACATGGGGCGCCGCTCGCGTAAAATGTCTCCCAGGCCAGGCGATGACTCAAGAAGCAACCGATTTCACTCGCGGTTAGACCGGCATCGTTTCTATTTTCACGGTCTTGCGACCGGTAGCGTTGCCGGTCTCTTGCACTTAAGGACCGGCCATCTATCGCGTCGATTTTCTGAAAAGCAAGACCGGTGGCCGCTAATTGCGCTTGCATATGCTCATAGCGATCACCGCTACGAGCCAGATTGATGACGAATACGCTCAGTATATCGGACATTTAACCCTTGAAATATGGAATAAATACACACCCTATGCTAAGCATAGGGAATGCCGTCACGCAAATTTAGAAACCTGTCTTCACCTGAATTTTTACTCTGTCGTTAACGCATACAGACCGAGAAATGTCGGGTTAAGCACGGGGCCGAGCAATTCGAGAACATCGTCGGGCGTGATCCGCGCCATGCCGTCCGTCCGGCTGAATTGGTCGCCGGGTGGCACAATCGCCTTCAGCCGTGTGGTATAGACGAGCGGCGGTGTCGTGCCGAAGAGGCCGAAGGCCACCGTGCCCATCGCCACCGCCAGATTGAGGGGACCCGAATCATTGCCGACGAGGAACGTGCATTCGGCAACCAGCGCCATGACCTCATCGAGGGGCAGATTGCTCGCCGGCACGGTGTTCGGACGATTGGCGACGGCGGCGACCCGGTCGGCTTCGGTGGGCGCGCCGAGGACGAAGCGGGTCCCGGGTAGCCGTTTGTCGAGGCCATCGAGCAGGCGGTCGAAGGACCGGACGGGCCAGAGCTTCCAGGTCTTCGAGGCGCCGACGCCAAATCCCACCCAGGGGCGCGGCCGGTCGGCGAATTTGGCAAGCAGCCGCGCCCGCGTCGCCGGCGCCACGATGAGGCGGGGCTCGCGCTCGGGCACTGGGATGGTAAGCCCCTCCAGGAGCAAGCGGCACTTGTCGAGGGCGAAGGTATTGCGGTGGGTGGTGCCGAGCATGGGGCCCTTGTTCAACCACAGAGTCTGTCGGCCGACGCCGTAGCCGAGGCGCTCGGGCACGCCGGCACATGCCAGACCATATCGCCGATGCCGGGCAGTAGTTGGATGACGGCGGTGACCATGGAACTCGCTCTCGTCGGACCGTCGCTGCTTATCTCTCCGGCCGGTGGTCATCAACTGTGCCCGGCCGGCCGCGGCCATGGCGGGAACTCCGGGCTAGCTCAGCCCCACCACCGGGACGGCGGCTCCGTTGAGGGCACGGGCGTCGTTGGAGGCGAGGAACAGGATGACGTCGGCGAGCGCCTCGGGCGCCACCCACTTGGCCGGATCGGCGCCCGGCATGTCGCGCCGGTTCTCGGGCGTGTCGATGACGCTCGGCATGACGCAATTGACGTTGATGCCCCTATCCCGGAGCTCGCCCGCCATGCTTTCCGTCAGGCGGATCACGGCCGCTTTTGCCGCCCCATAGGCGCCCATGGCGGCACTGGCGTGGAGGCCCGCGACCGAGGCGATGTTGACGATCTTGCCGCCGCCCTGGGCCAGCATGCCCGGGACGACCGCGGCGGCGGCATGGATGATCGACGTGACGTTGAGGTCGATCATCAAGCGCCAGAGATCGGCCGGGGTCTCGTGCACGGCGGGCCCCATGCGAAAGCCGCCGGCAATGTTGCAGAGAATGTCGATGCGCCCGAAGTGCGCGCGCACTTTGTCGGCGGCCTCGGCCACCTTATCTCGGTCGAAGAGGTCGGCCGCGAGTGCCAGGCGCCCGTCGCCAGGCGGATAGCTTGCCTCAAGCCGTGCCGCGTCCACATCCAAGAGGGCGATATGGGCGCCTTCGCGCTCGAAAGCCCGCGCCACGGCCTGGCCGAGATTGCCGGCGGCGCCGGTGAGCAGGGCCGTTTGGCCGGCGAAACGCCGTGACATCGCCTTATCTCGGCTTTGCCGGCTTTGCCGGCTCGGCCGAGAGCGGCGGATCGCGCTCAAGGGCGTCGTTCAGGCGATTGGCGCCGACGGCGACCTCGACCCCGGCGCGCTCCACCTGGAGCAGCATGGTCGAGCGTGAATCGCGGCCCGACCAGCCACGGCCCATGGCTTCGGTCATTTCTTCGAGTGTGAGGTTGGCAAGCCGCATGGGGACGCCCAGTTCGCGCCCCAGCGCCGTCGCGAGCGACACGTCCTTGTGGGCGAGACGAAGCGCGAAGGCCGGCGGGTCGTATTTGTTGGGGAGGAACTGGTCGATCAGGCCATCGAGCGTCCGGCGCCGCCCGAGGGCGCCCTGGCGCACCGCCTCCCAGAGGGCGAGCGGCTCCACGCCGCCCTTGATGCCCATGGTGAAGACTTCCGCCAGCGCGGTTTGAATCATATAGCCGGCGCAATTATGGACGAGCTTGGTGACGCTGCCGGCGCCGATCGGACCCACATACCGCGCCTGATCGCCGATGGCGTCGAGCAGCGCCTTGTGCTGGTTGAAGACCGCTTCCTCGCCGCCGATCCAGAGCGCCAGCTTGCCGGTCGAGGCACCCCTGGGGCCGCCGCTCACCGGCGCATCGAGAATGTGGGCACCCTTCTCGGCGAAAACGCCATGGAGGCGGCGGATGAGTGTCGGCGAATTGGTGGTGAGGTCGAAGAGGGCGGAGCCCTTGCTCATGCCGGCAAGCAAGCCATCCGGCCCGAGTGTCACGGCCTCGAGTTCGGGCGGGCCGGGCAGCGACGTGAAGATCACCGGGGCCGCTTGGGCGACTGCCTTGGGTGTATCCGCCCACACGGCGCCGGCCGCCAGGTGGCGCTCGGCGGCGGCCTTGCGGACATCGTTCACGACCAGTTTGTGGCCGGCCTTTTGCAGGTTCGCCGCCATGCTGGCACCCATGGTGCCGAGCCCGATGAAGCCCAATTGCATGTTCGTTCCATCCTCGTGTTGCGCTTGCTTAACCCGTCGAAATAGCGTGCCCGGCTCGGCCCGGCATGGCAAGCGCCGCCATGGCGGCGGATTGGAGGGACGAGGCGGCGGCTCGGTTGGCGACCATCGCCGCCTGAAACTCTATTCGTCGAAGGGAAGTGCCAGGTGCCGTGTCAGTGTACGGCCTTGCCGCGCGCCTGCGAGGTGAACCAGCGCAGAAGTGCCACAATGAGCGGATCCGAGGCCGAGATCTTCTGTTCTAACAATTGCCTCGAAATGACCACGCAAATGCTCTCCTCGACGGCGCCTACCGAGGCAACCCGCGCCTGGGTGTCGATGGCCGCCATGGCGCCGAAGATTTCGCCCGCCCCGACCCGCCGGATCACTTTGTCGCCGTCGCCGCGCCGCTGGACGATCTCGATAAGTCCCTTCTGGACGAGATAGGCCTGATCGCCGATATCGCCTTCCTTGAAGATGACGTGGCTCGGGGGAAACGTTTTTTTGTTCACCGGCTGTTGCGCCATACCACGATCCCGGACAAGAAGAAGCGGTGCTCAACCTAGAACGTAAATTGGGTCTGGTTGACAGGCCATTAACGACGCGGCGACCGTGACCGCCTGCCGTGCTATTGGTCGAACGGCAGCATCGGGCGGCGCTCTGCCCAAGGCCGGGCTTGCTCGAACAGTGCCGCGGCCCGCATCACCCGGTCGTCGGACCACCAGGGGCCGACGATCTGGAGTGCCACCGGCAGGCCCGCCGCCGTCCAGCCGCAAGGAACCGTGATCGCCGGATGGCCGGTCATGTTGAAGGGGTGGGTGTAGGGATACCAGGCCGCCCGCAAGGCGCCGACTGCCCGGCCCGCGATGACATAGGGCGCCATCGCATCATGGTCGGCGGCAATTGCCGGCCCCGCCAAGGTCGGCATCACCACGAGATCGCAATCCTCGAACCAGGCTTGCACGGCCCGGAAGACCGATGTGCGCTGGGCGAGGGAGTCTTGGATGTCGGTTGCGCCATATTGCCGGCCCTGGGCCATCCAGGTGCGCAAGCTGTCGCTCATCCGGTCGCCGATTTCCTCGGCGTAGCGACCGAAGCGGCTGGCCCAGGCGGAAAAGGTGAGCGGCCCCCATATCGGGAGCGTGTTGGCGAACTCGGTTTCCCGCCGTTCGACCCCCGCGCCAAGATCGGCGAAGACGGCAACCGCGTCCTCGAACAGGCGCTGGGTCTCGGGGTCGATGGCATCGTTACCGAGGAAGAGACGCCAATGGATGCCTACACCCTTGAGATCGCCCTGGGCCTCGCTGGCGGCGGCGAAATTGGGGGTGGCGCGGGCGAGCGAATGCGGGTCGTTGGCATCGGGTCCGGCCATCGCCTGCATCATCAAGGCGCTGTCCATGACTGTCCGCGTCATGGGGCCGATGAAAGCCAGGTTGGCAAAGGCATCCAGCGCCTGGTCGTGCGGCACCATGCCGAGGGTGGGCTTGAAGCCAACGACGCCACAGCAGGCGGCCGGAATGCGGATCGAGCCGCCGCCGTCGGTGCCGAGCGCCAGCGGAGCAAGCCCGGCCGCGGTCGCCGCCCCGGCGCCGCCGCTCGACCCGCCGGGCGAACGGCTCCGGTCCCAGGGATTGAGGGTGCGGCCGAAAAGCGGCGCCTCGGTCAGGGGCTTGTGGCCGAATTCGGGCGTCGTCGTCTTGCCGACCAGGATGGCACCGGCCCGTCTCAGGCGCGCGACCGCGACAGTGTCCTTGGCCGGCACATTATGCTCGAGTGCGAAGCTGCCGAAGGTGGTCTTGACGCCCGCCGTGTTGATCAGGTCCTTCGCCGAGAAGGGCACGCCATGCAGCGGGCCGATGGTGTCGCCGCGCATGACCGCCGCCTCGGCGGCGCGGGCCTCATTGAGCGCTTGATCCGCCGTCACGGTGATGAAGGCGTTGAGCACCGGCTGGCTCGCCTCGATGCGCCTCAATATCGCGCCCACGAGTGCGACGGGCGAGAGCGATTTCTCCCTGATCAGGCGGGCAAGCGTGCTCGCTGGCGTGTAAGCGAGGTCGGTGTCGCTCATCCACCTTCTCCCACGACACCCGCCCGAACGAGATTGTCGATGGCGCTCGCATCGAGGCCGAGCTTTTCCATGAGAATGGCGCGGGTGTGGGCGCCGAGTTCGGGGCTCGGGTTGAGCGCCGGACGGGTCTCGCCATGGAAGCGCAACGGGCTGTGCGGGAGCACGACGCGGCCAAGCGCCGGGTGATCGACCCAGTTCAGCATGCCGCGCGCGTGCATATGGGCGTCGTTGGTGACCTCGACGAGGTCGCGCACGGGGGCCGCCGGCACATGCTGGGCCTGTAGGCGAGCGAAGGCTTCTTGCTTTGGCAGATGCACCGTCCAGCCGGCCACCAGCGCATCCACCGCTTCCCGGTTCTTCGCCCGGGTCCACTGATCGGCGAAGCGCGGATCGTCCTTGGACTCCTCCTGGCCGATGGCGCGAAGGAGATTATGCCAATGCTCTTCGCGCACACAGATGATGGCGATATGGCCGTCCTTGGCCGGATAGACATTGTAGGGCGCCGAGGTACCGGCCGGATGATTGTTGCCGGTGCGCGGCGGCTGTCGCCCGCCATTGTTGTGGAGGCTGGTCAGATTGGTGGCGAGCGCCGGGTAGACCGCTTCCTGCATGGCGACCTCGACGACGCGGCCCGTGCCGGTGACCGAGCGCTCATAGAGGGCCGTTGCAATCGCCGCATAGAGATGCACACCGCCCAGAAAGTCGCAGAGGGCGAGGCCCGCCTTCATCGGCGGGCCGTCCGGTGGGCCGTTGATACTCATGATGCCGCCCACCGCCTGCACGGTCAGGTCCATGGCGAGATTGTCGCGGTCGGGCCCCGAAAGGCCATAGCCGGTGCCGGAGGCATAGATCAGGCGCGGGTTGGCGGCCTGGAGCACGGCGGCGCCGACGCCGAGGCGATCGAGCACGCCCGGCGCGTAATTCTCCAAGAGGATGTCGGCGCCCTTGGTCAGCTCGATCAAGAGCGCCTTGCCTTCGGGATGTTTCAGATTGATGGCGATGTCGCGCTTGTTGGAGTTGAGCATGGCGAGCGCCAGGCTCAGATTTTGGCCGCCGCGTTTCCTGAGTGGCTCGCCTTCGAGAGGCTCCACCTTGATCACGTCGGCGCCGGCCATGGCTAGGAGAAAGCCCGCATAGGGTCCGTTGTAGATTTGGCCGAGGTCGATGACGGTCACACCCCTGAGGGGACTTCGGCTCGGGCCGGTCATGGTGACTCCACCGTCATCTGAGGGACATGCCGAGGATATCCCGGGCGATGATGTGGCGCTGCACCTCGTTCGGGCCTTCGCCGATGCGCCGGATGCGCATTTCGCGGAACCAGCGCTCGAAGGGCATGTCCTTGGCGACGCCGAGGCCGCCATGGATCTGCATGCAGCGATCGACGACGCGCCCGCCCGCCTCGGTCGCCACCAGCTTGGCGAGGCCGGCTTCCTTGCGGAAGGGATCGCCGCGCCGGGCCTTGTCGGCGGCCACCAGCGTCAACCAGCGCGAGGTCTCGATGTCGATCTCATTGTCCACCAGCATCCATTGGATGGCCTGGCGGCTGGCCAACGGGGCGCCGAAGGTGTGGCGAATCTTGGCGTATTCGACCGCCAATTCATGCGCCTTGATGGCGACCCCGATACAGACGGCGGCATAGGGTATGCGCTGGCGGCTGAGGCGATCGTTGGCGATGGCGAAGCCCTTGTTCACCTCGCCGAGTATGTTGGCGTCGGGCACGCGCAGATCGGTGAACTGCAATTCCGTCGCATAACGCGCCGAGCGGAGCGTGTGCACGATGCGCCGCACATGGAAGCCAGGCCAATCGGTCTCGACGATGAAGCAGGTGATGCCGCTCCGGCCCTTGTCGGAATCGGTGCGCGCGAAAAGGAGGCCGTAGTCGGCCTTGTCGGCGCCGCTGATCCAGAGCTTCTGGCCGTTGATGACCCAATCCTGGCCGTCGCGCACGGCCCGGGTCTGGATGGCGCGCGCCGGATCGCTGCCGCCCGAGGGCTCGGAGAGGCCGAAGAACACCTTCTTCTCGCCCCGCAGCGTGGGATAGAGATAGCGTTGCTTCTGGTCGTCGTTGGCCTCGAAAAGCTGGGCCAGGCCGGCACCGCCAAAGACGCCATAGCAGGGCGCGTAGAGGCCGGCGCGATGCTGCGACATTTCGATGGCAATCAGGGTGCGCGTCACCATGTCGATATCGGGCCCGCCATAGTCGGGCGGGATGTCCAGGCCATAGAGGCCCATGTCCTTCACCATCGCAACGAGCCGGCCATGGTCTTCCTCGGGGAGTTCGTCGGTGTCGGGGTCGAGCTTGTCCTCGAGCGGCACGATCTCTCGACGCACGAACCGGCGCACCATGTCGACGACCATGGTCTGTTCTTCGGTGAGCTGCAAATCCATTGGGGCTCTCCTGAATTGGCGTGGATGGGCGCCGTCAGGCGGGGCTTAGGCGGCCGAGGCGGCTGGCGTCGATGTCGGTGTTGGCGGCCGGCAAGCGGCCCTCATGGTCCGCGCGGTAGGCCATCAGCAGTTCCAGATGCCGGGTGCGGTAGGACATGTTGACCTCAATGCGGAACTGCGCGGCGCCGGCTTGTGGCGCCGCAAGCCATTTCTGGAGTTCGCCCCTGAGGCCGAAGAGCGAGCGACCACCGGCCACGCCCACATAGACGATCTCGCCCGCCGCGTTGGCGAGCTGGTAGACGCCGAGCTGGCCCGGGACCCGTTTTACCGTCTCGGGATTGAATGGCGTCCAACGCTTGCTCATGCGGATGGCGGGCATGGGTCATTCCCCGCCGAAGCGGGGTGTGCGTTTCTCCAGGCGGGCCTGGATGCCTTCCTTGGCGTCGGCGCTTCGCCGCGCGGCCTCGACCAGCGCCTCCACGTCGCCATGGGGGATGCCGTCTCGATAGCGCATCTGGCGCACCAGCATGGCCTTGATGGCGCGAAGGCTGAGCGGCGCGTTGGCGGCGAGGCGCTCGATGAGGGATGTCGCCGCCGCCTGGAGGCCGGAGGGGGGCGCGATCCGGGCAATCAGGCCGAGGGCGTGCATGCGCTCGGCCGATATGGGATCGCCCAGCAGCAGCACCTCGCGGCTCGCGACCGGCCCCGCCACCTCGATCATCTTCTTGGCAAGAAACCAGGTGGGGGCGAGGCCGATTTGCGCGAGCGACATGCCAAACTTGGCGGTCGTTGCCGCCACCACGAAATCGGCGTGCAGCGCCAGCTCGTTGCCGCCGGCGATGGCATCGCCTTGCACGACGGCCACCACCGGCAGCGGATAATGCTCGATGGCATCGAGCACGATCTCGATCGGGCTCTCGCCATGACCGGCGGGTTTTTCCAGGCGCTCGCGCAGGTCGATGCCGGCGCAGAAGACCGGCCCCTCGGCGCGAATGACCGCCACCCGCTCGGCCCGATCCGGGGCCGCGTGGAAGGCGGCGTAGAGGCCGTCGAGCATTTCAGTATTGAGGGCGTTGCGTTTCTCGGGCCGGGCCAGGGTCACGGTACGCACCGACCCGCTCTGCTCCACCTTGATGACCGGCACGGCTGTTCCCCTATTCTGGCTGGCCCGCCGCCGACTTTAACAAGTCTCGCGGCGCCCGGTCATCCATCGCGATCGGTGGTGGTTAGCGCGCCGTTCGGCGTTGGCGGAAAGGGGACCAGGCCGGCAATCAACCTTGCACTGAACCGCGCCGGGTTTGCCGGAGGCTGTTTAGTTTGAGTCATGCCACCATAGCGAAGGCTTCGATTTGCGCATAGTAGGCGGCTTCGGCCTCGGCGGGCGGGATGTTGAGCCAGGCTGCGCCACCACACGCGCCGACCGACAGGAGAACTGCGTCCGGTGACCCACTGAACGGGCCAAGATGCCAGCTTCCGACGGCGCAATCGTGGATTGGGAGTAGGCCGAGATGGACCAGGGCGAAATACGTCGCTCTCAGGATTCTGGGTTGTCTGCAGTGGCGCTATCCTTCCGCCTCGGTGGCCGGATCGAACGGTCATCTGGGGAATCTCGAGTAATACTTGATGATGACGGTTTTAGCGAAATCTATCCGGGACCTGATCCGCTTCCGCCAAAGCCAGTCCGGAAAGTCCTGGCGATCAGTGTGTCATGCTACCGCGTTTGGCTTCAGCGTGGGGAACCGCCCCAAGCGCGCTCATTGTCGCTTTTGGTGGCCGCCAAAGCGTGTCCGAGGTTAAATGGCGGTCGCTTCACGGGAGGGACGGGATGAGCAGAATCGGCATCGCTATTTCGGGTGGCCCCAACCCGGCCGAGATCGTCGACCTCGTGGTCTTGGCCGAGAGTCTTGGCTATGGTCGGCCTGGGTCGCCGAAGGCCATGGCGGCGACCAGTTCGCGATCCTGGCGGCTTGTGCCATGCGCACCTCGCGCATCCGGCTCGGCACCAGCATCAGCAGCGTCTTCGTCCGCACCGCGCCCACCATCGCGATGGCAGCCTCGTCGGTTGCCGACCTTTCCGGAGGGCGGTTCATCTTCGGGCTTGGGTCGAGCCACAAGGTGCAGGTCGAGCCCGAGCACGGCGTGGCCTATGGCAAGCCGCTGACACGCACCCGTGAGACAGTCGCCATCGTCCGCGCACTGCTCCGCGAAGGCCATGTAAGGTTCGTGGGCGAGACGATCCGTATCGAGAATTTCGATCTCTGGTACACGCCCCGGCACCGGGATGTGCCGGTCTATCTCTCGGCCGTGTTCGCAAAAGGGATTGCGCTCGCGGGCGAGATCGCCGACGGCATCATCCTGCTGAGCAGCAGGCTAGAAACGACGGCACGGGTTCACGCGCAACTGGCAGAGGCGGCGCGCCGGGTTGGACGGGACCCGGCCGGGATCGAAATCACGACATTGTTGCCAATATCGATTGGCGATACGCGCGCGGCTTCGCTCGCCGTGTTGCGGCCGGGGGTTGCCTTCTATACCGGGTTCTTCCCGCGCTACAATCGAATGATGGCCGAACATGGCTTTGTGGCCGAGGCGGCAGCGATCGCGGCGGCATGGGCGAAGGGCGACCGAGAGGCGGCCGAGCGGGCGGTGAGCGATGGGATGATCGAGGCGACCGCCATTGTGGTCACGCCCGAGCAATGCCGCGCCCGGCTCGAGGCCTACCGGCAATCCGGCGTCGACGTGCCGATCATCACACCCTTCGCCCGTGGCCCGGGCGCCAAGTCCCAGTTCGAGCTCGTGCTCCGCGCCTGTGCCCCGGCTCCATCGAGGTAACACCCGCCAATGCCCAAGCGCATCGGTATCGGCTCCATCGGGACTGTCAAGGACGCGCTCACGGTTGGCCGCACCGTGGCCGCAGAAAGGCCGGGGATCGTCGCGCCGGCGGCGACCGAGCCGGTCAAGCGCCGGAAGTGGCGACAGAAGAAAATGACACCGAACGCGATCCGCCGGCGACGCATCCGCGCGCATAATAAGCGCGTGGCGGCTCTTGCGGCGTTATCTTCGATCGTGAGCGCGAGGGGATCATCCAGCACTCCGTCACCCTCGGCGAGTGACACGCCGCGCTGCTTGAGATTTGCGGCATCCTTCTTCGGGTCGAAATTGATGGACACGAGCGGAATATATGCCGTCATACATATATGCTAATAATCCAAACCGGGCGGTGAGGAGCCAGGGCGCGGGGCAACAAGACTTACAAACGCGCCTGGGGGCTGCTTGCCTGGGGAGGAGGCGCCAGGCGACGGGCCGGGCGACATGGGGGAGGGGCCTTTGGCCGAGAACGCCGTCGATCCGATTACAATATCCGTGGTGCAGCATCGCCTGTTCGCCATCGTCGAGGAGATGGGCGAAGCCATGTTGCGCACGGCCTATTCCCAGATCCTGAATTCGAGCCGGGATTTCTCGACCGCGATTTGCGACCTGGATGGCCGCCTCATCGCCCAGGCGGAGCATGTGCCCATTCATGTGGGTGCCTTGCCCTGGGCGGCCCGCTCGGTCAGCGAATTCTTCCAGGGCGACATTCACCCGGGCGACGTGTTCTTGCTCAACGATCCCTATCATGGTGGCAACCATCTGCCGGACCTGACGGCGTTCGTGCCGGTATTCGAGGGCGCCCGGCCGCGCTACTGGTCGATCAACCGCGCCCATCAGAGCGATATCGGCGGCGCCACCCATGGCGCATACAATGCCGGTGCCACCGACATCTGGCAGGAAGGCATCCGGGTTACGCCGCTCCGCCTCTACGAAAAGGGCGAGATCAAGCGCGACGTGATGGCGATGCTGGCGGTCAATGTGCGGCATCCGCGCGACTTTCACGGCGATTTGCAGGCCATGATCGGCTCGGCCCGGATCGGCGAGCGGCGCATGCTGGCGCTTGCCGACGAGTTCGGCTGGACGGTGACCTTGGCCGCCATTGAGGCGGTGCTCGACGGCGCCGAACGCCAGACCCGCGCCGTGATCGCGACCTGGAAGGACGGGGTCTATAAGGGCGAAGCCTTCCTCGACGATGACGGGCACGGCATCGAGGACATCCATATCCGGGCGACGGTGACCAAGAAGGGCGGCAATCTGAAGATCGACCTCACGGATTCCCATCCCCAGGTAATCGGCTTCGTCAATTCCTCGCACCCCAATATGCAATCCGCGGTCGCGGTAGCATTGGCCTATCTGATCGACCCGCACACGCCGAAGAACGATGGCACGTTCCGCCCCCTCGAGGTGATCGCCAAGCCCGGCACCGTGGTCTGGGCCAATCCCGGCGCGCCGGTAACGCTCTGCACCAACCATTGCTCCCAGGAAATCATCGAGGCGATCGTCAAGGCGCTGGCGCCGGCCTGTCCGGACCGCGCCATGGCCGGCTGGGGTCGGCGGTTCCGCATCGCCATCCAAGGCACCGATCCCCGCACCGACAAGCCTTTCATCTGGCATTTCTTTCAGGCACGACCGGGCGGCGGTGCCTCGCCCGTGGACGACGGCTGGCCCGGCGGCGGCGAGTGGCAGGCGGCGGGCGGCATCAAGTTCGGCAGTCTCGAAGTAACCGAGGCGCGCTTTCCGCTGTTCTTCCGCCAGCATGAGTTCCGACCCGATTCCGGCGGCCAGGGTCGCTATCGGGGCGGGGTGGGCGGCATCGTCGAGATGATCGCCGAAGTGAAGGAGCCGGCCAGAGCCAACACGGCGGGCGACGGGGTGCGCCATGGCGCCTGCGGCATATTGGGCGGCAAGGACGGGGCGCCGCACCGCTACACGCTCTATTCGCGCGGCAGCCGCCCGCGGGCGATCAAGACCAAGGAAGTCGGCATCGTCGTCGAGCCGGGCGACCGTTTCGTGATGGAATCCGGCGGCGGTGGCGGCTGGGGTAATCCGCGCTTGCGCGTGGCCGACGCGGTAGCCGAAGACATGGCGAACGGCTTTATCACCCGCTCGGCCAAGGCAAGGAATACGGCGGTAAAGAAACCGGCGGCTAAGAAGCCCGTAACAAAACGGCGGGGCTGAACCATGTATCGCATCGGCATCGACGTGGGCGGCACTTTCACCGACCTGGTCGCGGTCGACCCGGAGGGCCGGGCGACGCTCGCCAAATCGACCACCACGCCGGCCGATCCCGCGATCGGCGTACTGGAAGGCCTCAATCGGTTGGCGGAAGCGCTCGGATATGATCGCCCGGGACTGCTGCGGGAGACCGAGCGCATTGTCCATGGCACCACGGTCGCGACCAACGCGCTTCTGGAGCGCAAGGGCGCCAAGGTGGGGCTGCTGACGACGGCCGGCCATCGCGACGTGCTCGAGATGCGCGAGGGACTGAAGGACGACCGCTATAATCTCCGCATGCCGCCGCCGGTGCCGCTGGTGCCGCGTATTCGTCGCCTCGGCGTCAAGGAGCGCGTGCGCGCCGACGGCCGAGTGGAGACGCCGCTCGATCCCAAGTCGCTCGATCGCGCCATCGCCCAGTTGGCCCGGCAAGGGGTCGATGCCGTGGCGGTCTGCTATTTTCACGCCTATCGCAACCCGCGCCACGAGAAGGCGACCGCGAGCGCGCTCAAGCGCGCCTTCAAGGGTGCCTATGTGTCGCTCTCGCACGAAGTCTATCCCCAGATCAAGGAATTCCAGCGCGTCTCGACCACGGTGGTCAACGCCTATGTGGGGCCGATCCTGGCGCGCTATCTGGGGCGTCTCCAGGATCGACTGAGGGAAGCGGGCTATGGCGGGCCGGTGCTGATCATCCAGTCCCATGGCGGCGTGGCGCCGATTGGGGAAGCGTCTCGCCTCGCCGCCGGCTCGGTCCTCTCGGGACCGGCGGGCGGCGTCGCCGGCAGCCGCTATGCCGCGCGCCTCCTGAACAGCCCCGATCTCATTCCCTTCGACATGGGGGGCACGTCGACCGACATCTGCCTGATCGTCGATGGCGAGCCGTCGCTCGCGGCCGACCGGGGCGTGGGCGGCAATCGCATCGCCCTCAACAGCCTGGCGATCGAGAGCCTGGGCGCCGGCGGCGGCTCGATCGGCCGGGTCGACGCGGGCGGTATCTTACATGTGGGGCCCGAGAGCGCCGGCGCCGAGCCGGGGCCCGCCTGCTACGGCAAGGGTGGCACCGCAGCTACGGTGACCGATGCCAATCTGGTGCTGGGCTACCTCGATCCGGCCAATTTCCTCGGCGGTCGCACGACCCTCGACGCCGGGGCGGCGGAAGCGGCCCTCGACCGGCTGGCGGGCGATCTCGGCGTGACCCGGCTCGCGGCGGCCGAAGGCGTGCATCGCGTGGTCAACACCAATATGGCGGAGGGAATCCGCATCGTCTCGGTGCGCCGGGGCGTCGATCCAAGGCGCTTCGCGCTGCTGGCATTTGGGGGTGCCGCCGGCCTGCATGTGACCGACGTGGCGCGCCAGCTCGACCTCGGCCGTGTCGTGGTGCCGCGTGTCGCAGCCGTCCTCTCGGCCTGGGGGATGCTGGCGACGGATTTGCGCTACGAAGTCTCGCGCACCCACATCGGCGACACCGGCCGGCTCAATGGCGCGACCGTGAAGAAGCTCTTTGCCGACATGGAGGCCGAGGGCCGAGCCCGCCTCCAGGCCTCGTTCGACGGACCGATCCGGGTGCAGCGGTCGGCCGAGATGCGCTATGGCGAGCAGGTCTTCGAGATCACGGTGCCGCTCGACGGAGTGGATTGGAGCGCCGCCGACCCGCTGCCGGCGATCGCGGGCGAATTCCATCGCCGCCATGAAGAACTCTACACCTATGCGCTCAAGGACCAGGACGCGGTCTTGGTCAATGCCCGCGTCGCCGTCATCGGCCTGTTGCCCGATCTGCCGCAAGAGCCGGCCTTGACGGTGCGCGAACCCGCCGGGCCGACGGCTGAGCGCCGGATCTATCTGGGTGGCTGGCTGACGGCGCCGGTCTATGATCTGGACAGGCTGGCGCCGGCCCAGGCGATCGCCGGACCGGCCATCATCGAATCCGCGATGACGACGGTGCTGCTCCGGCCCGGCAATCGGGCGGTGGTGACGCCGCATGGCTGGCTCGACATCAACGTGCCGTTACGCGGCGCCTGATCGCCGTTACGCGGCGTCGTGGGGGCGGCCGCGGCGGAGCAGGAAGGCGGGGACATGGTCGCCGAGACCGAGGGGCGACTCGTCCGATTGCTCATAGCGGGGCTGGCGGTTGCGCGGGCTGGGCTCGCTTGCGGCGGTCGGTCCATTGAGCCGGCGCTGAGCTTCGCCGTCGCCGCGAATGGGTGGTCCCGAGCTGGCGGGGGCCGGGGTGCTTGCCTGGGGTCGCTGCGGTTCCGATCGCCGCGGTTCCCGACGCCGGGGCGCGGGCGCTTGCGGCTCGGCCTGTCCGGGCATTGCCGTTTCCGGCTGGGTGTTATCAGCCTGTACTGCTTCCTGTCGCCGGGTCGTCTCGCGACGGGGCCGCCTTGTGGCACCCGACGCTGGGCGGGACGATCGGCCGCCGGCGCGGCGGCGGACGCGCTCGTCGTCGGCGTCTTCGGCCCCGAATTCGGGTGTCGGCGCCACCGGTATGTCGCGGCCGATCAAGCGCTGGATTCCGGCCAGCGCCTTGCCGTCATCTTCGGTAGCGATGGTGAAGGACTTGCCGGCGCGGCCCGCGCGCCCGGTGCGGCCGATGCGGTGGACATAGTCCTCGGCATGGTAGGGCACATCGAAATT
Source organism: Alphaproteobacteria bacterium (assembly GCA_009694185.1). Taxonomy (GTDB): domain Bacteria; phylum Pseudomonadota; class Alphaproteobacteria; order SHVR01; family SHVR01; genus SHVR01. The sequence continues at coordinate 33,410 of SHVR01000027.1, forward strand.
AAAGATGTGCGAGACATGCACGATGTCGAGCCCGCGGGCGGCCACGTCGCTTGCGACCAGCAGCGGGATTTCCTCGTTCCGGAACGCTTCCAGGGTCGCGGTGCGCGTGTGCTGCGGCATGTCGCCATGCAGGGCCGCGGCGTGGAAGCCATGCCGTTTCAGCGAGGTCAACAGGGTGTCGACGTCACGCTTGCGGTTGCAGAAGATGATCGCGTTGGTGATCGGTTCCTGGCGGATGAGGGCGCGGAGCACGGCGCGCTTGTCCTCGGCGCGGACCGTGACGAGCGCCTGCTCGACCGTGGCCGCGGGCGAGGCGGGGGGGGCGACGCTGATTTCCGCCGGGTTGGTGAGGAAGGCGTCGGCGAGACGCTTGATCTCGGGCGGCATGGTGGCCGAGAAAAACAGGGTCTGGCGCTGGCGCGGCAGCCAACTGACGATCCGCTCCACATCGGGGATGAAGCCCATGTCGAGCATGCGATCGGACTCGTCGATGACGAGGATGCGCACGTCCGACATGATGATCTTGCCGCGCTCATAGAGGTCGATCAGCCGCCCGGGGGTGGCGATCAGCACGTCGACGCCGCGATCGAGCGCGCGCTCCTGGTCGGTGAAGGTCTCGCCGCCGGTCAGCAGCACCTTTGTGAGCTTGTGATATTTGCCGTAATTATCGAAGCTCTTGGCCACCTGGGCGGCCAGTTCCCGGGTTGGCTCGATGATCAGCGAGCGCGGCATTCGGGCGCGCGCCCGGCCACGGGTCAGCATGTCGATCATCGGCAGCGTGAACGACGCGGTCTTGCCGGTGCCGGTCTGGGCGCAGCCCAACACGTCGCGTCCGGCGAGGACGACGGGAATAGCTTGCGTCTGGATGGGGGTGGCGTCGACATAGCCAGAGTCGGCCACGGCGCGCAGGACGTCTTCACTCAGTCCAAGTTCTTGGAAACTCATTCGATCTATTTACTTTTCCTTGGTTGGTAGCCGGCATTGTGCACCGGATGCGCAAGAATTGCGCTAAGCCAGTAGATGGCGCGCGCATATTAGGTTTTAAACGACCAATGTCAATATTTCCCGAAGATTTTCCCGAATAATCCATAATAAACCCGTAACATGGATGGCGTCATGACGGCCCGTCAAACCCTGCTCCTACTGCCCGGTCTGCTGTGCGACGCCCGGCTTTGGGTGCCGCAGCGGGCGGCACTCGGCGATCTGGCGGAGATCGTCGTCGCCGATCTGACCCAGCAAGAGAGTATGCGGGCGATGGCCGAAGCGGCCTTGGCGCTGGTGCCGGGCGAGAGGCAGGTGGCGGTGGCTGGGCTCTCCATGGGTGGCTATGTCGCCATGGAAATCGCCTGCACTTGGCCCGAACGGGTCAGCCGGCTCGCTCTCCTCGACACCCGCGCCCAACCCGACAGTCCGGTGGCGGCCGCCGCCCGGCGCGACCTGCTCGGCTTGGCCAGGCAAGGCCGCTTCAAGGGCGTGACGCGCCGCCTGCTGCCGACCCTCATCCACCCGTCCAGGCTGGCCGACGTGGCATTAACCCAATTGGTGATGGCCATGGCGGAAGCGGTTGGCCGCGAGGGGTTTTTCCGGCAGATGCGGGCGATCATGGCAAGGGCCGACCGGCGGCCGGCGCTCGCGGCAATATGTTGCCCGACCCTGGTGCTGTGCGGACGCGAAGATGCCCGAACGCCACCCGCCGACAGCGAGGAGATCGCCGCCCTCATTCCCGGCGCCAAGCTGGCCCTGATCGAGACCTGCGGTCACCTCACCAGCCTGGAGCAGCCGGGCCCGGTCAACGAAGCGCTCCGTGAGTGGCTGATGGCGCCGACGCCCTGATTCCGCTAATTGCCGAAGATCAGCCGGTCGAGGATATAGCCGCCGCTGCCCTGGGGTTCGCCCGGCCGTTCGGTCGGCAGGAGCGCGAGCGTCACGCGCTCGACCAAGCGGGTAAGCGCGGGATCGGCCGAGCCGGCGATAGCGGACGCCTCGCCGACCACCTCGGAAAGCACGGTGTGACGCTGGCAGAAGGCGGCTTGCAGGCGGAGCCGGTTGCCAGGTGGCGCGGCGCCGACAGGATCGCCGGCGCAAAGGGCGCGGCCGTTGCTGTCGGCCGGCGCGCCGAACAAGAGGATCACGCGGAAGTTGAGGCGCGCACGGTTGTCGGGCGTCGCCGTGAAACGGGTATCGCCACCATAGGTCGCTTGCATGGCGCGGAGCACGGCACCCCCGAACTCGGCCTCCGGGGCGGCGGTCGGGTTGCCGCGGATGTCGACCACGAGATCGCGGCCGCCCGCCGCATAGCGCATGACGGAGCCGGTATAGGCCGGATAGCGCTCCGAATGGGTGAGGTCGCCGCCGGTTGCCGCACAACCGGCGAGTACCACCCCGAACAGCGCGGCGACCCAACGGCCGGCCATCGCCTCTGGCTCGCTATCGGTCTTACGACCGCCTGTTGCCGCCGCTCGGCCCGATCCGCTCTTCGGAGCTCAAGGGCGGCATGAGCGCGTAGACGGTCGCCGCCATCAGGCGGTCGAGATCGGCCGCCGATACCAGGCTCGACACGGAGGCCAAGACTTCCGACAACAGCCGCTCGCCGTCGCAGAAGGCGAGCACCACCTGGACCGCGTGTTGTTCCGTGACCGCCTCGGATGGCGGCGCCGCGCGACAATAGGCCGCGCCGGCCGCCGAGATGGGTGCGCCAAAGGCCACCACCACCCGGTAATCCTTGCGCCACGTCTCGCCGGGCGCGGTGGCAAAGCGGGTGCCACTCTGGCCATTCTTGCCTTGCATGGCGAACGCGACGGCGCTATCGAAAGCCTCCTTGGGAAGCGCCGTTGGATTGCCGATGACCACCAGCTTGAGATCCCGGTCGGCGGCCGCGTAAGTGGCGGCGCTGCCAACATAGCTCGGGTAGACGGCGTAGTTCTGGGTTACGCCGCTACAGGCCGCCAGCAGGCCCGCGCACGCAAGCGCGCCCAATGCGACGATCCTTGATGTCCTGGTCATGGCGGTGCTCCTTGGCGATCGGTTAATTACCCCGATCTATTCACGGTGCTGAGGCTGGCGCCGGCTTGGGTTCCGTCTGACGAGCATGACCGCGACGCCATTTGCATCGTTTGATGGTGAAGGTCGGTGGTCGGCGCTTGGGGTTGATGGGCTGGGGTTGGGGTGGGGCACGC
>SHVR01000028.1 GCA_009694185.1 Alphaproteobacteria bacterium
ACCAACTCTCGATGAGTTCGACTCATCGAGAGTTGGCCGGCGCGACCGCGCCGCGCCGCCGGTGCGGCGGAAGCCAAGCGTGCGGAGCGCGCGCCCGGCGTTTGAGGGCGTCTCGATGATCGGTCTCGATCATCGAGACCTGGTATGAGTGAGGCTCGCGGCGACTCCGCGCCTTAAAGCCCCGGCGGGCGGCGCGTTCGCCAGTCGCACGCCTGCTCATAGGCCCAGGCTATTCTGAGCGCCATCGCCTCGTCATAACCCCGACAGAGGATCTGCAAGGAAATGGGTAGGCCATCCGCCGTGAAGCCGTTCGGCAGCGCCACACCGCACATGTCGAGATAATTGCCGACGCGGGTGAACAGCGCCGGCGAGCCCGACTGGTCGACCGACACCACTGGAATGGCGGCGGTCGTCGCGGTCGGGGTGAGCAGCGCGTCGACTCCCACCAGTGCCCTCTCGAACTGGCGCTTGCATTCCTCGCGCTCGCTCAAGGCCAGGAGATAGTCCTTGGCCAGAACGCCCTTGCCGAGCTGGATGCGCGGCCGGACCGCCGGGTCGATGGGGAGCGTCGTGTCGTCCACCAGCTCGCCCACGAAGCGATAGCCCTCGGCGCCGATGATCCGCCCGGTGCGCGCCATGAAGTCGGCAAAGGCGAGCGGCAGGTCGAGCTTGACGATCTGGGCGCCGAGTTTGCGCAAAGTCTCGAGCGAAGCATCATAGGCGGCGAGCACGGCCGCATCGACGCCGTTGCGCTCGGATGCCGGCATGACAGCGAGGCGGAGCCCCGCGACACCGCGCCTGAGCGCCGGCAGGGGATCGTCGGGCGTATGGTGGAGTGTGGAGGGATCGTTCGGGTCCGGTCCCTGGAGCATGTTGAAGAGGAGCGCGCAATCCTCGACGGAGCGGGCCATGGGGCCGGGCGTGTCGAGGGTGGTGCTCAGCGGCAGGACGCCATAGGTGCTGATGCGGCCGATGGTGGTCTTGAGGCCGGTAATTCCGCACCAGGCGGCGGGCAAGCGCACCGAGCCGCCCGTATCGGTGCCGATGCCGCAACTCGCAAGTCCGGCGGCGACCGCCACACCCGTGCCGCTCGACGAGCCCCCGGGTGTGCGCGCCACTTTCGGGTCCCACGGATTCCAGGGTGTCCCCATATGCTCGTTGGTGCCCCAGCCGCCCATGGCGAACTCGACCGTGTGAGTCTTCCCTAGCACGATCATCCCGGCTGCCATGATTTTCTTAACCAGCGTCGCGGTGGTCTTGGACACGCGTCCGGCCCAGGCCTTCGAGCCGCCGGTGGTGATGCGACCTTCCATGTCGACCAGGTCCTTGACTGCGATCGGCACGCCATGCAGCGGTCCCGCCGAATGGCCGGCGCGTATGGCCTTGTCGGCGGCTTCCGCCGCGAGCCGCGCCTCGTCGCCATAGACCGCGATATAGGCATGCAGCTTGCCGTCATGGGCCTTGATGCGATCGAGATGGCAGTCGACCACCTCGATGGGCGAGAGACGGCGCGTCTGAATGGCGGCGGATAATTCGGTGACGGTGGCGAAGGCGAGGTCGATATTGGGCGTTGTCATCTCTTGTTTCCTCCGGAGGATATTGCCCAACCTTACGACCTCTCGCCTCGGCTCGGCTACATGCTACAGTCGACCATGCACGGCCGAACAATGCCCGGTCGCTCTGCCGGCTCGGGTGCGGAGGATGGCAATGATCGATCTCTATGGGATGGGCAGTCCGAACGTTGTGAAGATCTATGTAGCGCTTGAGGAGATGGGACTGCCTTACAAGGCGATCCCGGTCGACGTGTTCGGTGGTGCCCAGTTCAAGGCCGAGTTCACGCGTCTCAATCCAAGTGCCAAGGTGCCGGTGATCGTCGATCATGAGGGACCGGGCGGCAAGGACTATACGGTGTTCGAGTCCGGCGCGATCCTCTTGTATCTCGCCGAAAAGACCGGCCAGTTCCTGCCCAAGGACCCGGCCGGACGCTATGACGCCATCCAGTGGATGATGGTGCAGATGACCGGCCTCGGGCCCATGATCGGGCAGTTCGTGCACTTCATGCGCTTCGCCCCCAAGGGCAACGACTACTCCCTCGATCGCTACCGCACCCAGACAAGGCGTGTCCTCGACGTGCTGGAAGCGCGCCTGGCGGCGCGGCCTTTCCTCGGTGGTGCCGCCTATTCGATTGCCGATATGGCGACCTTCCCCTGGGCGCGCAATGTGGGACCGCTCTTGGGCAAGGCGGCTGAGTCGGACTATCCGAAACTGATGGCGTGGGTTGCCACTCTGGCCGCCAGGCCGGCGATCGTGCAGGCGCTTGCCGCCGTCGACGATGTCCGCGCCCGGACGACCCAGTTCGACAAGGCGGCCCCCGAACTGCTCGACAAGGTGTTTGGTCGGGGTGCGTTCGCGCAGGCCTAGGCGAATTTCTCACGACGCCGTTGGATGACCCCAGCCGGCATTGCCGGCCGGGATGGCATCGCACGCGAGGCAGGCATGGAAAAATTCGGCATCGGCCAACCGGTCCGTCGCAAGGAAGACGTCCGCTTCATTACCGGCGCCGGGCGCTATACCGACGATGTGAATGTGCCGGGCCAGCTCTATGTTTATTTTCTGCGCTCGCCCCATGCCCATGCCGACATCCGGTCACTCGACATCAAGGCCACCCTGGCGGCGCCGGGCGTCAGGCGGTGGTGACCGGCCGTGACGCCGATCGGGATGGCGTGGCACTCATCCCCTGCCAGGTGGACGTGCCGGGTGTGGGCGGCGTCAAGCTGTTCAAGCCGCCGCGCCGCGTGCTCTCGACGGACCGGGTGCGCTATGTGGGCGAGCCGGTGATCGCCATTGTCGCCGACAGCTACAATCAGGCGCGCGACGCGAGCGAACTGGTCGAGATCGAACACGGCGCCTTGCCCTCCGTGGTCGACACGGCCGCCACCGCGGACGCAAACACCGCGGTGGTCTGGCCGAAGCTTGGTCACAATGTCTCGGTCCATTGGCTGAGCCACGACTGCGAGGCCGTGGATAGCGCCGTCGCCAAGGCGGCCAAATTGGTCCTGGTGGACGTCGTCAACAATCGGGTGGTCGGCGCACCCATGGAACCGCGTTGCGGCCTTGCCGACCATGACGCCGCAACCGGTGTCACCACTTTCTACACGCCGAGCCAGGGCGCGCTCCGCGTTCATCGCGGCCTCGGCAACCTCATCTTCAAGCAGCCGCTGGACAAGCTCCAGGTCGTCTCCTACGACGTGGGTGGCGGTTTTGGCTTGCGCGGCAAGCTCTATCCGGAATCCATTGCCCTGGTCTGGCTCGCTAGACGGCTCAAATGCCCGGTCAAGTGGCGGGGCGACCGGAGCGAGACCTTCGTTTCCGACACCCATGGCCGCGACCATGTGACAAGCGCGCGCATGGCGTTCGATGACAACGGCAAGATTCTGGCGGTCCAAGCGGAGACCATCGCCAATGCGGGCGCCGAGGCACTCGGCCTCGACCCGGCGGAACTCTGTCGCCGCAACTTCATCAAGCCGATGGCGCCGCCCTACACCAACCGGGTCGGCATGATCATCGACAGCGGCGAATTCGAGAACACCCAGGACATGGCGCTCGGCCGCGCCGATTGGGCGGGCTTCGCCAAGCGGTGGACGGAATCCGGTGCCCAGGGCAAGCTGATCGCCGGAAATATGCTCGAAGCGGCGACGGCCGATATTGAGTTCCGGGCGGGCCGGTTCGCAGTGGGCGGCACCGACCGATCGGTGAGCCTGGCCCAAGTGGCAGACGCCGCCCGCGATCCCGCCCAGCGACTGCCCGGCACTGAGCCCGGCCTCGACGAGTCGACGGTCTACAAGCGGGCGACCGAGTGCAACTTCCCCAATGGCGGCCACCTCTTCGAGTGCGGTGCCTGCGGCGCGCCGCCGGCAATCGTCGGCGCCGTCTCCAATGCCTTGCGCCATCTGGGCATCCGCCATGTCGATATGCCGCTCACGCCCGAGCGCGTGTGGCGGGCGATCCAGGCGGCGACAGGCCGGGCGTGAGACGCGCACGACAAGGGCGCACGGTCATCATCTTTGCGAAGGCACCGCAAATGGGTGCCATGAAGCGGCGGCTAGCGGCCGACATCGGCCAAGTTGAAGCCTGCCGTTTCTATCGCCGGACCCTGATGGCGGTGAGCCGACGCCTGGCGCACGACCGGCGCTGGACGACCCGCCTCGTGGTGACGCCGAATAAGGCCGCGCGGGTTGGTCGCTGGTGTCCGCCCGGTGTCCGCCGTTTGCCGCAAGGTGGGGGCGATCTTGGCCGGCGCATGGCGCGGGCCCTCATGGCGGCGGGACGCGGACTGGCACTCTTGGTCGGCAGCGACGTTCCGGGCCTCGATTGCCGCCACCTGGCCGATGCCTTCCAACGCCTGGCGGGACGCGATTATATCTTAGGCCCGGCCGCCGATGGCGGCTTCTGGCTGGTGGGCGCGCGTCCCGGACGGGCCAGGCTGGAGATGTTCCGAGGTGTGCGCTGGTCGACGCCCCACGCGCTTGGCGACACGCTTGAGGGTCTAAAGGGCCGCCGCATCGCCTTCGCGGCGACGCTGGACGACGTCGATGACGGTGCCGCCTGGGCAAAATGGAAAGGCGCGGCGGCCCTTAGGCGTTACGCGGCGGCCTCAGATGTTCCTGGAGGCGCGGCATCAGCTCGACGAAATTGCACGGCCTGAGCCGGTTGTCGAGCTGCCATTTGAGTATGTCGTCCCAGGCGTCGCGGCACGCGCCGGGCGAGCCCGGTAGCGCGAACAGATAGGTGCCGCCCGCGACCCCAGCCGTGGCCCGGGATTGGATGGTGGAGGTGCCGATTTTCGCGTAGCTCAACCAGCGGAACAGTTCGCCGAAGCCCGCGATCTCCTTCTCATAGACCGATGCGAAGGCTTCCGGCGTCACGTCGCGGCCGGTCACGCCGGTGCCGCCCGTGGCGATGATGCAGTCCACCTCGGGGTCCTGGATCCATTGCCGCAGCTCAGCCACGATCAGTCCGTGATCGTCTTTCACGATGGCGCGCGCCTTGAGCCGGTGGCGGGCGGCGGTCAGGCGCTCCACCAGCGTATCGCCGGACCGGTCGTCGGCGGGCGTGCGGCTATCCGATATGGTCAGCACGACGATGTTGATGGGCAGGAAGGGGCGGCTTTCGTCAATCCGGTGCATCTTCGGCCAACATCACGTCAGGCCGGTCGAGCGGGACATATTTGGGCCAGTCCCCGCCGGCGATGGCATCAAGCGACAGGGTTGGCTGTCCCAGCCGCTGCTGGTAGATCCAAAGGTTCGCGATCACTTTCTCGACAAAGTTGCGGGTCTCGCGCGACGGCATGCTGGCGATGAACAGCAACGGGTCATCCTTGTGCACCATGCGCCGCTGCCATTTGGCTAGATTGCCCGGCCCGCCATTATAGGCGGCGGCCAACAGGATCAGATCGCCGTCAATGTCGTCGAGGCGCAGCAAATAATCGAGATAGCGCTGGCCGAGCATGATGTTGAGGCGCGGATCGTAGAGGGCCGCCTTATTGCCACGGGCAAGCTCGCGATTTCCCGCGACGAAACTCGCCGTGGCCGGCATGAGCTGCATCAGGCCGCGCGCCCCGGCGCTGCTGGTGGCGGACGCCTTAAACTCCGACTCCTGCCGCATGAACGCATACAATAATGCCCGGTCGATTTGTATCTTGTCGGCCGGTGTCCAGGGCGGCAGCGGATAGAGGGCGCGGTGCGGCATCTCACCCTCGACCCGAAACACCCGTCGACCCGCCTTGAGGGTGAGGTTGGGCAGGCGCGCATGCTCGGCCACCAGCATCAGGCCGCGTGCTTCTTCCGCGCTGGCGGTGGAAACGTGGCGCAGGAGTTCGCGCTCGGCGCGTTCGACCTCGTCGACCTGGGCGAGTGCCAGCGCGCGTTTGCCCCCCGGCAGGCTTTGCACGAACCCAACGGCCCTTGCTGTCAGGGGCTCGCGCCTCCAGTCGAACGGGCGCTCGATACCGAGCGCGCGGCGCGCCAGAATGCCGTAGAAGGTGAACGGATTGCCCGTCGCCTTTTCGAGCCACTGGCTGACCCGCGCATGATCGCCGTTCAGCATGTGCATACGCGCCGCCCAAAAGGCGCCCGCGGCGGCATTCCAGCCGTTGGTCGCTGTCTCCGCGTGATCTTCGAACCGCCGCGCCGCGTCCAGTGTGCGGTCGAGGCGATAGGCGGCGAGGCCGGCGATCCAATGGGCCTGCGCCACCTCGTCGCCGGAGCGCTTGCCGGCGGCTTCGGCGAGCCGGTAGGCACGCTCATCCTGGCCAGCGAGGAAATAACCCTTGGCGACCTCCGCGCGGGCGCCGTCATAGAGGGCCGCGGGCAGCAAGCGACGCGTCTCCGGCTGCTGCAAAATAGCTTCGGCCCGCTCCGGATGCCGGGCGTTCACATGCCGGCGGATCGAGGCCTCGATCTCCGCCACCTCGCGGCGATTCGCCGGCGTCAGCCGATCGCGCTCGGCGGGCGAGGTCGGGACCGGTGGGCTCTCGCCGGTCGACTCGCCATAAAGGGGAGAGGGTAGTTTTTCCTTGCTACCACGCGGCATCTTGCGGCGCGCGAGGGCATGGATGGCGGCGGCATCGGGATGATCGCGATACTGGTTGAGCCAGTCTTGCAGATCGGAAAAACTTGTGGCGGTACGCGGATCGAGGTGGCGCTGCGCCAAGACATGGCCCATTAGCAGGCGATTTCTGAGTAGACCCACATGGCAGTCAGCTTCCGCCAACCGGCCTAGCGCTTGCAGGCGGAAGATTTCCCGGTAGCGCGCCACGTCATCGCCCGAAAGTGTCGACGGCAGCGCCACCGGACTGGCTTGGCTGGTATGGGTATCCGCCGGGCACGCGGATGCACCCGTGCCATCGCCTCCCACGCATAACAGGAAGATCAAGACTGCGGCAGCGAGGTTCACCAAACCCTTTGATAACCCCGCCGCACGGCGCTGGGCGCCGTCATGGGTCTCGCTATGTCGCATGGCTGGAGGGATCCTAGAGGAACATTCGCCGCTCCGCAACCCCCGAGCCTGATGCCCTTATGGGCCGGCCGCGGCGAGGCGCTTTTTGATCGCCAACAGGTCACGCCAGGCGAGACGCTTCTGGCCGGGCGTGCGCAACAGAAAGGCCGGATGGAATGTCGCCATGGTGTCGATGGGGTAGGCGCGGCGCGCCGTGGTGAAGCTGAGCCACTGGCCGCGCAGCCGGGTGATGCCTTCGGCGCGCCCCAGCAGGGCCTTAAGTGCGGCGCCGCCCAGCAGCACGAGGACCCTCGGGTCGATCAGCTCGATCATGCGCTCGGCAAACGGCAGGCAGGCGGCGACCTCGCTCGGGCTTGGATCGCGATTGCCGGGTGGCCGCCAATAAATGACGTTGCTGATGAACACCTGCGAGCGGTCGAGGTCGATCGTCGCCAGCATGCGGTCCAGCAATTGGCCACTCGCGCCGACGAAGGGCTTGCCCTGGCGATCTTCCTCGGCACCCGGCGCCTCGCCAATCAGCATCACGCGCGCGGCCGGATTGCCGTCGGCGAATACGGTATTCGTTGCCGTGCGTTTCAACGGACAACCATCGAAGGCCAGTAGGATTTGGCGCAGTTCATCGAGCGTCGTGGCATCGGCCGCGGGCGATGCCGGCCTCGGGTCCGGCCGGGCTTGCGGTTTCGGCCCGGTGACCGGCGGCGCGGGCGCCCGGGCGGCGATGACCGGGGGTGGGCTGTCGGCGGCCTGGGCGCCGGCCAGGCCAAAGCGGTCGACCGGCACTTCGCCCACCGCCTCGTTGGCGCCGGCTTCAATGAGCCATTCGAGCGCCCGGAGTGAGTTTTCGGTCATGGTCAGGGTCGGGTGGGTGCGATATGGTTTTGCACGTTCACTCGCTTACATCGCCGCGACGTTTGGTGTATCTGGCACGGCATGCCACGCGGCTAACGCGGCGGCCGGCCATTTCACGACCGGATGGGCAAACCGTCAAGCGGCGCGAGGATGGGATGGAACGCGAAAGCATGGAGTTCGATGTGGTGATCGTGGGTGGCGGCCCGGCGGGGCTCGCCGCGGCGATCCGGCTGCGCCAACTCTCCAGCGACATCAGCGTCTGTGTTGTGGAAAAGGGCTCGGAGGTTGGCGCCCATATCCTGTCGGGGGCGGTGTTCGATCCGCGTGCACTCAACGAACTCATCCCCGATTGGCGGGACCGGGGCGCACCGCTCAACAGCCCGGTTGGCGAGGATCGCTTCCTGTTCCTCACCGCGATGAAGAGTTATCGCGTACCTCAGGCGCTGATGCTGCCGACCATGCGCAATCACGGCAATTACGTCATCAGCCTGGGCAACCTATGCCGCTGGCTTGGCCAACAGGCGGAAGCCCTGGAGGTACAGATCTTTCCCGGGTTCGCCGCGAGCGAGGTCCTTTACGACCCGGCGGGCGGTGTCCGCGGTGTCGCCACCGGCGACATGGGAATCGGCCGCGATGGCAAGCCGAAGGCCTCCCACCAACCGGGCTATGAGCTGATCGGCAAGTACACACTGTTTGCCGAGGGCTGCCGCGGCTCGCTCGGCAAGCGTCTGATGCAGCGCTTCGACCTAAGGGCCGGTGTCGAGGCGCAGACCTACGGCATCGGCCTGAAGGAATTGTGGCAGATCGACCCAACACGCCACCAACAGGGTCTCGTGCTCCACACCGGCGGCTGGCCGCTCGATGGCGCCACCTATGGTGGCTCGTTCCTCTATCATCTGGAGGACCATCAGGCCGCCGTGGGCTTTGTCGTCGGGCTCGATTACCAGAACCCTTATCTCAGCCCCTTCGAGGAATTCCAGCGGTTCAAGACCCACCCGGCGATTCGCTCTTTCTTTGAAGGCGGCAAACGAATTGCTTATGGCGCCAGGGCCATCAACGAGGGCGGCCTACAGGCGCTGCCGAAGCTGGTCTTTCCGGGTGGGGCCATGATCGGCTGCGAGGCTGGTTTCCTGAACGTGCCGCGCATCAAGGGCAGCCACGCGGCGATGAAGACCGGTATGTTGGCCGCCGAGGCCGTGGCGGCGGCGCTGACCGATGGTCGCGAGCGCGACGTACTGACGGCCTATCCCGAAGCCTTCGAGGTCTCCTGGCTCCATGACGAGCTCCACCGCGCCCGCAATTTCCGTCCGGCCTTCAAATGGGGCCTGCTGGCGGGCTCCGTCCACGCCGGCATCGACCAGATGCTGTTGCGTGGCAAGGCACCCTGGACCTTGCGGCATCATGGCGCCGATCATGCGAGCCTCAGGCCGAAGGCCGAGTGCTCGGCGATCACCTACCCGAAGCCGGACGGCCAAGTGTCGTTCGACCGGCTATCCTCGGTCTATCTATCCAACACCAACCATGAAGAAGACCAGCCGGTTCATCTTACCCTCAAGGACGAGCGGGTGGCGATCACCGTCAACCTCGAGCAATATGACGCGCCGGAGCAGCGCTATTGCCCGGCCGGCGTCTATGAGATCGTGCGCGACGATGGAAGCGCGCCACGCCTGCAGATCAACGCGCAGAACTGCGTTCACTGCAAGACGTGCGACATCAAGGATCCGACGCAGAACATCGACTGGGTGACGCCCGAGGGGGGCGGGGGACCCAATTATCCGAACATGTGATAGCTGAGCGGTGGAGACCCATTTGTTCTGGAATCAGAGAAGCGTCCCGTGGACCGGCGCGATGACGATGTGGCGCCGCGCACTCATCGTCGTCGCCATGCTGGCCGGCGGTTGCGCCGCCGATTCGCCTGGCGAGGACGCGGCGGCGGCCGGGCGCTCGGACGCTTCGTTGGCGGGCCGCTCGGTGCTCGGCAGCTATCTTGCGGGCCGCCACGCCGAGCGTGGCTTCGATCTTGAGGCGGCTGCCCGCTTCCTCGGCCATGCGCTCGACCGGGATCCCGACAATCTGGAACTCCGGCAACGAACCTTCCTGCTGCTGGTGACCGGAGGACGCATCCAGGAAGCCCTGCCGCACGGCAAACTGCTGCTCGCCCAGCGCCCCGGTTCACCGGTGGAGATATTGACGCAGATCGTCGAGGTGGTGCTGGCCGGCGACTTCACGGAGGCCGAACGCCTCGTGGGCATGCTCGACGGGCGGCGGCACAGTGCCCTGATACGCCCGTTGGTGCTGGCTTGGGTCAAGGTTGGATTGGGCGACGGGGATGGCGCGCTGCTGGCCCTGGCACCGCTCGCCAATGACCGGGGCTTGGTGTCGTTGCACGCCTTGCACCGGGCCCTGGTTAGCGATGCGATGGGCCGACCCGAAAAGGAGGACGCCTACTGGGCGCTCATGGAACGCGCGAACGAGCCGACATTTCGCATGGTGCAATTGCTCGGCAATTATCTGGAACGGCGCGGCGCGAGCCAGGACGCCCAGGCGCTCTACGACGCCTACCGCCGCCGCCAGCCCGAGTCGGCTTTGCTGGCGGCGGTGACGGGCGCGAAGGCGACGGCCCCGATCGTCGCCGAGGCGCGGGCCGGATTGAGCGAGGCGCTCTTCAATCTTGCCGGGGCCTTCTACCAGGATCGCGACGTGGGTCTTGGCCTGATTTATGCGCGGCTTGCCGTGCATGTCTGGCCAACCGGGGCCATGGCCAAGCTGCTGCTTGGCGAGATTCTGGAAGAGCAGTCGCGTGACGATGAGGCGATCCGCATCTACCGGACGGTGACGAATGACAAACCTCTCGTGCATCAGGCGCGGATCCGTCTCGCGCGCGCCCTGGCGCGCACGGATCGGCTCGACGAGGCGATCGCGGTTCTGCGCGACGTCGCCCGCGACGCGCCCCTCCAGCCCGATGCCTTGATTGCACTGGGTCATGTGCTGCGCGGCGCCGAGCGTTTCGCCGAGGCTGCGGACGTCTATGACACGGCGATCCAGCGCCTGGGTCCGGTGGCGCCAGAGCATTGGCGGCTGATTTACTCGCGCGGCATCGCCCTCGAACGCTCGAAGCAGTGGGAGCGGGCGGAAGCCGCCTTGCGGCAAGCGCTCGACCTCCGTCCGGAAGACCCCTATGTGCTGAACTATCTTGGCTATTCTTGGGTGGACCGGGGCTTGCATCTGGAACAGGCGGAAGGGATGATTAGGCGCGCGACCGAACTGCGTCCCGAGGACGGCTTCATCGCCGACAGTCTCGGCTGGGTCTATTACCGGACGGGCCACTATGGGCGTGCTGTCGTCGAACTCGAGCGGGCGGTAGCGCTCGAGCCGGAAGACCCGGTGATCAACGAGCATCTGGGCGATGCCTATTGGCAAGTCGGCCGCTTCAGCGAGGCCAGATTCCAGTGGCAGCGGGCGCTCCGTTTCAAGCCCGAGGCCGAGCGGATCGCCGACCTGCAATCGAAGCTCGCCTGCCAACCTCGGGGTTGTCCGAAGCTGCTGCGCGGCGGGAGCTGAAATATCACCGGGATCATCGCCGTCGCCGCCGCGGCGAAACTCAATCTCTGGCTGCGCGTAACCGGCCGCCGGGCGGACGGCTATCACCTCCTCGACAGCGCCGTGGCGTTCGCGGCCTTGCATGACACAGTGATCGTCGAATCGGCGGACGATTTGCGGCTCACTGTCGCCGGGCCATTGGGCGAATCGTTGGCCGCCACCTTGTCGCGCGCGGCGCGCGATAATCTGGTCATCGTCGCGGCGCGCCGGCTGGCGGACGCGGCCGGTATCCGACCGGGCGCGCATATCCGGCTCATCAAGCGTTTGCCGGTGGCGGCGGGTATCGGCGGCGGGTCGGCCGATGCGGCCGCGACATTGCTGGCGCTGGTACGGCTCTGGGGTGTTTCACTGGGCCAGTCGGAGATGGCGGCCCTCGCGCTCGATTTGGGTGCCGACGTGCCGATGTGCCTAGCCGGCCGGGCGGCGCTCATGGGCGGCATCGGCGAGAGATTGACGCCGATCGACGCCCTGCCATCGGCGGGCCTCGTCCTGGTCAATCCAGGGGCGGCGCTGGCGACGGCGGATGTCTTCCGCCGCTGGCAAGGGCCCTTCTCGCCGCCCGCGAATGTGGCGGTATCGAACTTCAATGGGCTCGGCAATGCCGCGGCACTCGCGGGTCTGGTGGCACCCATGGGCAACGACCTGGCGGCGCCCGCCGCGTCGTTGGCGCCCACGATCGAGGTGGCGCTGGCGGCGCTCGCGGCCTCGCCCGGCTCGTTGCTCGCTCGCATGTCCGGGAGTGGCGCCACCTGCTTCGGTCTCTACCCGAACCCCGGTGCGGCGGCCGTCGCCGCCCGCGCGTTGGCCTTGGCCAGACCCGACTGGTGGATCGCCGCCACCAGCCTGATCGCCGATACCGGCTGCCTCGATCCGGCGCTTGACGATTGCCGTCGCCCGGCCATGGATTGACCACCCGCGGAGAAGGGCGTTCTATTGGTAAGGCCCCCGTTGCCGCATCCGCCAGGATGCGGATGAGGGGACCGGTGGGATGACCGCCAGGCGCGGTTGTCTCGGGGGAGGGGCCGGGCCGAACCCGACAAACAAGGGGCGGCACGGCAGTTTGCCGGAGCGTCTGTGCCATGATCGCGGACTCATCGTTCGATGCCGGGGACCCGCCACGCCGCGACGTCAGGGCGGTCGTCAAATGGTACAATCCCGCCAAGGGCTTCGGGTTCGTTCAGCCAGACGATGGCTCGGCGGATGCTTTCCTGCACATCTCGGTCGTCGCGGCGGCCGGCCATTCGGAGTTGGCCGAGGGGGCGGAGATCGTCTGCGACATCTCCGAGGGCCGCAAGGGGCCGCAGGTGGCCGCCATCCACGCCGTCCAACCAAGCGAGGGCCGTCCCGCGCCGAAACCCGGCGGGGGCGCCATGACGGTTGAGGGGACGGTCAAATTTTTCAATGGTGACAAAGGGTTCGGCTTCGTCACACCGGATGATGGCGGCAAGGACGTGTTCATCGCGGCACGCATGATCGAGCGGTTCGGGTTGCGCACCTTGGCGCAGGGTCAACGGGTTCGCGTCACCACCCGCATGGGGCAGAAAGGCCCCATGGCGGAGGCTATCGAACTGTTGCAATAGGGCGCGCGGCGCCGATCCAAGCGGTCAGGCGCCAACGGCGCGGCGGGCCTCGCGTTTGCGGGCGTGCGGGTCGAGGTGGCGCTTGCGCAGGCGGATCGATTGCGGCGTAACTTCCACCAGCTCGTCGTCCGCGATATAGGCAAGTGCCTTCTCGAGCGTCATCTTGAGGGGTGGTGTCAGCGTCACATGGTCGTCCTTGCCGGCGGCCCGGAAATTGGTGAGCTGCTTGGCGCGAAGCGGATTGACGTCGAGGTCGCCGTCGCGGCTGTTCTCGCCGATGATCATGCCTGGATAGACCCGCTCGCCTGGGCTGACAAACAGGGCGCCGCGCTCCTCGAGGTTGAAGAGCGCATAGGGGACGGCGGTGCCAAGCTCGCGCGAGACGATCGTCCCGGTCCGCCGGGTGGAGATCATACCCTTGAACGGCGCGTAGCCATGGAACAGACGGTTCATCACGCCAGTTCCGCGCGTGTCGCTCAGGAACTCGCCGTGATAGCCGATGGTCGAGCGGGTCGGCGCAAGGAATACCAGGCGCTGCTTGCCGGTACCCGCCGGCCGCATGTCGGTCAATTCCGCGCGCCGCTGGCCAAGCTTTTCCACCACCACGCCGGCATAGGCGTCGTCCACGTCGATGACCACTTCCTCGATCGGCTCAAACCGCTCGCCCGCTTCCATCTTGTAGAGCACGCGCGGTCGGCTGATCGACAGCTCGAAACCCTCGCGGCGCATGCTCTCGATCAACACGGCGAGCTGCAGCTCACCGCGGCCCGACACTTCGAAGGCGTCTTTTTCGCCTGATTCGGCGATTCGGATGGCGACGTTGCCCAGGGCTTCGCGCTTCAAGCGGTCCCAGATCACCCGGGAGGTGACTTTGTCGCCTTCCTGGCCGGCGAGCGGCGAGTCGTTGACCGAGAATGTCATGGCGATGGTGGGAGGGTCGATGGGGTGTGCCGCAAGCGCCGTCGTCACCTCGGGCGCGCAGATGGTGTCGGCGACGGTCGCCGTGGCGAGGCCGGCGATCGCCACGATGTCGCCCGCCTGGGCTTCTTCCACCGGCACGCGCTCGAGCCCGCGGAAGGCGAGGATCTTGGAGATGCGGCCCTGCTCGACCAGGGTGCCGTCGCGGGACAATACCTTTGCCGGCATGTTGGCACGGGCCGAGCCGGCGGTGATTCGCCCGGTGAGCAGGCGACCGAGATAGGGGTCGGCCTCGAGCGTCGTGGCCAGCATGGTGAACGGCTGATCCGGTTCGATCGTCGGCGGCGGCACATGGCGACACACCAGCTCGAAGAGGGGCGTCAGGTCCTGGCGCGGACCGTCGGGGTCGGTTGCTGCCCACCCCTGGCGCCCCGAGGCGTAGAGAACGGGAAAATCGAGTTGCGGCTCGCTGGCGTCGAGTGCCGCGAAAAGGTCGAAGACCTCGTCCAGCACCACATGGGCGCGCTGATCGGAGCGGTCGACCTTGTTGATCAGGACGATCGGTCGGAGACCTTGGCGAAGCGCCTTGCCGAGCACGAACTTGGTCTGTGGCATTGGTCCTTCGGCGGCATCCACCAGCAGGATCGCGCCGTCTACCATGCCGAGGATGCGCTCCACCTCACCGCCGAAATCCACATGGCCGGGCGTGTCGACGATGTTGATCCGCACGCCACGCCAGAGGACCGACGTGCATTTGGCCAGAATTGTGATACCGCGTTCGCGCTCCTGGTCATTGGAGTCGAGCGCCCGGTCCGCCACTTGCTGGTTCTCGCGAAAAGTGCCGCTCTGGCGCAGCAGGCAATCGACCAAAGTAGTCTTGCCATGGTCGACATGGGCGATAATGGCGATATTGCGCACGTTGATGTGTCTATCTGTTCGTTGCGGGGGACGAACGCGGGGCGCGGAACGCGCCGGCCGTCGTGGTTGGCGTGTATATAGTGATTGGGGTGCCGGGGTACAAGGATTGTGGCGCGACCCCGGGGCGGTCGCCTTGTTCAGCAGTCCGGCCAGGTGGTGCCCCGTTCGCTGTCGCCGAAGCGGGGCCAGCCTTGGCCGGTGCAACCCGGTTCCGGGTCCCTATCCGTACCGGGCGTCAGGGGGGCGTCAATTGTTCGTTCACCGGACGGCATGGGCGCAAAGCTTGCGGGTGTCGGTGTGAAGCTTGCGGGAGTCGGCGGCGGTGGCCGTTCCGTTACCGCGACGGCGCGCTTCGGTTGCACATTCATGCGGGCAGCCGCCAGTTCGGCCACCGCCAGCGCCGGCGCCTGCGCTGGCGCCAGGATCTGCGTGTAGACGGTGATTCCTTCGATCACCCGCTGCACATAGTTCCGGGTTTCGCCATAAGGGATCCGCTCGATCCAGTCGACCAGGTCGGTCGGGTCGGACTGGCGGGGGTCGCCATAGGTTTCGAGCCAGCGGCGCACACTGCCGGGACCGGCGTTGTAGGCGGCGAGCGCCATGACCAGGGACCCGTCGAAACGGCCGATCTGCTGGTTGAGATAGCTGCGCCCGAGCGCCAGATTATATTGCGGGTCGCCCGTTAGACGCCGCGGGTTGTAGGGCAGGCCCAGGCCCCGGGCCACTTCCTTGGCGGTCGCCGGCATCAGCTGCATCAGGCCCCTGGCACCTGCCTGGCTGACCGCATCGCTGTTGAAGGCGCTCTCTTGACGGATGAGGCCGAGCACGCGGGCCATTTCGCGGGCATCGGCGCCCTTGACGGCTATGGTCGGGAACAGGTGGCCGACCAGGACGGTACCGCGTTGCCAGAGATGGCGGGCGATCTTCAGGGCGGTCCCGGGTTGACCATGTTGATGGGCCATGTCGGCGGCAAGCTGCGCGCCGACCGGGTCGCCGGAATTCGCGGCCGCCTGGCGCAGGAACAATTCCGCCCGGCCATGGTTGCCATGATCGAACAGCAATCGCGCCGCGCGTGCTAGATCCTCGCGTTGAAAGGCGGTCCGCTGCTTGGCCGTGGGTTGCGGGTCGGCCGGGAGGGGCGTAAACCGGGTGGGCGACAAACGGGCCGCGGCAAGCTGCCCATAGAAGGTGGTCGGGTCGCCCGCGGCGCGACCATGCCAGGCCTCGGCCGACGCCGGATCGCCGGCCGCCTCGGCGGCGCGTCCCGCCCAATAGGCGGCGCGGCTCTGGCTGATCGGCGTATTGACCCCGGCCGCCAGACGTTCGAAATGGCCGCGCGCCAGGACCGGCTCGTCGAGGAAACGGAGCGCGATCCAGCCGGCCAGCCACTCGGCTTCCGCGAAGGCGCCACCGCGCGCGAGCCCATGTCCGGCGGCGATGCGATAGGCGATCGAGAGGTCGCCCTCGTCGAGCGCCCGGCGCGCCGCCCAGTGCCGCAACGACCACCAGATCGCCGGGCGCGCCACCAAGGCGTCGTGATTGCCAAGCAGCTCGACCACATCTTGATAGCGTCCCTTGCGCCGGCGCCACTGTGCCCGCTCCAGCAACAGGCCTGGGTCGCTTTGCAGGCTGTCCGGAACCCGGTGCATGGCCGCATCGGCATTGGGCGAGTCGGTCGCCAAGGCCTGGCGTGCCGCCACGAGCGCCGAATGGCCGCCGCCGAGTAGCGCCGCCTGGCGGTTGGCTGCTTCCCAGAGGCGCCGGTCTAGCAAGTGATCGAGGCGCGCCACATGGTCCGCCGGCTCGAGCTCGGTGTCATGGCGGCCGCGGAAGCGGCGCTCCTCCACCACACCGACCAGGCCCTCGACCCAGGCGCGTTTGATCAAAATACGGCCCTTTGCCGCGTCACCGGTGTCCATAAGGGCGCCGCCATAACGCAGCAGTCCCTCGGGCGTCAGCGGCGGATTGTCGGCAAACCAGGCCAGGATGTCGCCAGGCGGCAGGGATTCCGGCATGCCGCGCTCGACTCGCCTCCGGATCGTGTCGCCCTGGGGCCAATGCGCGTGCGTTTTGAGAAATGCCAGGGCATCGCCATAGCCGACTGGGCCGTCGGCGCGAGTGAGCCCAATCCAGGTCACGAGGTCGACCAGCACCGGATCGCCGGCCGCTTGGGCCGCGCGGCGGGCCGCCTCGGCGTGACCCCGCTCGGCTTCCTGCAGGGCCGTCTTGGGCGAGCCGCGCTTGGTGTCTTTGTTAGCGGCCTGGGCGAACGCGACCGGGCTGGCGCCGGCGACGAGGAGACAGACCGCGAGTAGGACGGCAAACGCCTTTGGCACACCCAGACCGCTTGTCTTCGCCAAGGGTCGGCTCCGTCCTCAATGTCGACAGCTAAGTGTCTACTTTATAATAGATTCCGATTGGTTAACAGCCGATTTATGAGGGCGCTTCTCGATTGACGCCGAATGGCGCGCCATGGACAGTGGGTCCGCACAGCGCAACTGGCATCAGAAAATGAACCTCGCATTGAAGACGATCCGGCTCGCCGACTATCGGCCACCAGATTACCAGGTGGCGCATGTCGATCTGGTGTTCGACCTTGATCCCGAACGGACCGAGGTCCGGGCGCACCTCACCGTTCGGCGGACCGAGGGTACAGCCGGGCGGCCATTCGTCCTGGATGGTGACGAACTCGACCTGGTGTCGGTGGCCCTCGACGGGCGGCTTCTTGGACCTGGCGACTATGGTCTGGACGCGGCCACGCTCACCATCCCCGCGCCGCCGGACGAGTTTGTCCTCGAGACCCTGACGCGCATCCATCCGGCGGCGAATACTCGGCTGGAGGGTCTATATGTCTCGAACGGCACCTTCTGTACTCAGTGCGAGGCAGAGGGGTTCCGGCGCATCACCTTCTTCCCCGACCGCCCGGACGTGATGGCGACCTATGGCGTGACCATCCGGGCTGGCCGGGACGCCTGTCCGGTGCTGCTCTCGAACGGCAATCCGGTCGCCCAGCGCACGCTCGAGGGCGGGCGGCATGAGGCGGTCTGGCACGATCCCCATCCGAAGCCCAGTTACCTGTTCGCCCTCGTGGCCGGCCGGCTCGATGCACTGAGGGACCATTTCACCACCCGCTCGGGGCGGGCCGTCGAGCTTGCCATCTATGTCGAGCCCGGCAATGCAGCGCGCGCCGCCCATGCGATGGATTCCCTCAAGCGGTCGATGGCGTGGGACGAGACGCGCTATGGCCTCGAATATGATCTCGACCTGTTCAACATCGTCGCCGTCAGCGATTTCAACATGGGGGCGATGGAGAACAAGGGCCTCAACGTCTTCAACTCGAAATATGTGCTGGCCGATCCCGACACGGCGACCGATGCCGACTACACGAGTATCGAGGCGATCATCGCCCATGAATATTTCCACAATTGGACCGGCAACCGGATCACCTGCCGCGACTGGTTCCAGCTCAGCCTGAAGGAGGGCCTGACGGTCTTTCGCGACCAGCAGTTCTCGGCCGACATGCGCTCGCCGGCGGTGCGTCGCATCCAGAGCGTGCGCGCGCTACGCGCGCGCCAGTTCGGCGAGGATGCTGGTCCGCTCGCCCACCCCGTGCGCCCCGAGGCCTATATCGAGATCAATAATTTCTACACAGCCACCGTCTATGAGAAGGGCGCCGAGGTGATCGGCATGCTGCACCGTCTGCTCGGCGAGGCGGGCTTCCGGCGTGGCATCGACCTGTATTTCAGGCGCCATGACGGCCAGGCGGTGACCTGCGACGATTTTGTTGCCGCCCTGGCCGATGCCAATGGCCAGGACCTGGAACACTTCAAGCGCTGGTACAGCCAGGCCGGGACACCCATTGTGGAGGCGGTGGGGCGGCATGATCCGGCCGCAAAGACCTATACGCTCTCCCTCAGCCAGCACACGCCGCCGACACCGGGCCAGCCGGACAAAGCGCCGCTGCTCATTCCCCTGGCGATCGGCCTGCTGGGTGCCGACGGTCGCGACCTGCCGCTCGTCCTCGATGGCCGGCCCGTGGCGGGGGGTGTGCTACGTCTCGCCGCGGCCCGGCAGGATTTCCGCTTCGAGGGCGTGGGCGCGCCGCCGGTCTTGTCGTTGAATCGGGATTTCTCGGCGCCGATCAAGCTGCAAGGGCCGGATAGCGAGGCGGCGCGCATCTTCCGCATGGCTCATGACAGCGATCCCTTTAATCGCTGGGAAGCGGGCCAGCAAGCGGCGACACACCTCCTGCTCGATTGGATCGCGGGCGACCGGCGCGACGCTGGTCCGTTCGTCGATGCGTTGGCGGCCGGCCTCGGCGATCCGGATCGGGCCTTTGCCGCTCTCAACCTGGCGTTGCCGAGCGAGGACTATCTCGCCGACCAGATGGTGGTCACGGATGTGGATGGCATTCACGCGGCCCGGGAAGCGCTCCGGCAGACCATCGCCGGGCGCCTCGCTGGCCGCCTGCTCGCCACATATCATGCCTGTCGCGACAACCGGCCGTTCTCGCTCGATGCCGAGGCCGCCGGACGGCGCGCCCTGAAGAACGCGGCCCTCGCCTACCTGGTCTTGCTCGAGACACCCGAGACGCGGCGGCTCGTCCGTGAGCAATATCAGGGAGCCGACAACATGTCCGATCGCATGGCGGCACTCGCTGTGCTTGCCGACACGGACTCGCCCGATCGGGCGGCGGCCCTCGGCGATTTTCATGACCGCTTCGCCCGCGACCCGCTGGTGATCGACAAGTGGCTGGCGGTGCAGGCGATGTCGGCACGCGCCGACACGTTGGCCCAAGTGGTGGCGCTCACCCGCGATCCGGCCTTCTCGATGCGCAATCCGAACAAGGTGCGCGCGCTCGTCGGCGCCTTCGCCAACGGTAACCCGTTCCGCTTCCACGCGGTCGACGGCGGCGGCTACCGCTTCCTCGCCGACCGGGTCATCGAACTCGATCCGCTTAATCCGCAGATAGCCGCCCGCCTCTTGCAGCCGCTCGGCCGTTGGCGGCGCTTCGATCCGGCACGCCAGGCGCGCATGCGAGCGGAGCTCGAACGCGTACTCGCCACGCCCACCCTCTCGCGCGACAGCTACGAGATCGCCTCGAAATCTCTCGGCTAGCCCCCCGCCGCCATCGCGAAATACCGCTCGCCGGTGCCCTTCTGGTTCTCGTAGATCGAACCCTGGTTGGGTGCGGGTGGTAGGGGCATGCGCACCGGCGCCGGCACGATACGCGGTTCGATGGTGGGATTGCCCCGCACCATGCGGGCGTTGAACTCCTCGAAGCCGCCGCGCATGCCCATCAGCGGCCAGGCGTCGGCCGCCGCATACTCGAACAGCAGCAGGCGGCGCTGACGGTTGCTGTGGTTGAGGGCGGAGCCATGCACCGCGCGGACGTGATGGACGGTCATCGATCCGGCAGGTCCGGTCAGCGCCACCGCCTTGCCCGGGTCGATGCGGCTCGGCCCGATGTCCATGGCGCCGGCGAAATGGCCCTGATGGTGATGGTCGAAGGTGGGGCCCCGGTGGGAGCCCGGGGCCACCAGGAGCGGGCCGTTCGCCTCGTCGCAGTCGTCGAGCAGGATGCCGGTCGCCAGGATGTCGTCATTGGTGTGCGGATAAAACGCCCAATCCTGGTGCCATTCCACGGGTGCGCCATAGCCAGCCGACTTCATGTTGAGCTTGCTGCCATAGAGGCGGATGTCCGGACCTATGAGCGGCACCAGGTGATTGGTGAGACGAGGGTCGCCGGCAAGTGCCCGGACCAGGGGAAAACGGTGCGGCTCCTTGATGCGGCGGACGCGCGGGTTGTTCGGCTGGTGGCTGTCCTCGAGGTCGTAGACCTCGTCATTGGCGGCGACGTTGCCGGCCTTGACGATGAGATCGTCGAACAGTCGGCGCAAAGCCTGGAGCCGCTCGTCGTCGAGCACGCCCTCCACCAGCAGATAGCCATTGTCACGATAGAAGGCCACCTCCGTTTCGCCCACCTGCCGGGTTCGCATTGCTTGCTCCTGCTTGTCACATTCCCAGGTTACGGCATGGCGCGGTAGCAATGCCAGAGGAAGCGGGCGGCGACACTGCGCCATGGCCGCCAATTGTCGGCAAGGTCGCGCATCTTGGCCGGCGTCGGCCGGTCATCGAGGGCGCGCAGGCGCTGGACCATGGCGGCAAGGGCGAGGTCGGCGGCGGGCCACACATCGGCGCGCCCGAGCGCGAAGATGAGATAGACCTCGCCGGTCCAGCGGCCGATGCCCTTGACCTCCACCAGGGCCTTGAGCGCCTCGTCGTCCGTGGCCCGGTGCACCCGATCGAGGTCGAGGGTGCCGCGGGCGATCCCCGTCGCCAGGTTTTGGCTGTAGGCGATCTTCTGCCGGCTGAGGCCGAAGGCGCGGAGTGCCGGCTCATCCCGGCGCAAAAACTCCGTGGCGGTCAGCGGTACGATGTCCGCCTCGACGCGCGTCCAGATCGACCGGGCGGCGGCGGCCGAGACCTGCTGGGCGATGATGGCCCGGAGCAGGGTGGGGAAGCCCGGCTCGCGGAGATCGAAGGGCGGCGGGCCAGCCTCGGCCGCCGCGCGGCCAATCGCGGGATCGCTCGCGATCAGCCAGCGAAAGCCATGCCGCATGCCCTGCTTCAGGGTCCGGTCGGCTGGGCGCGCGGCTGGTGTGGCTGGGCGGGGCATGGCTCGTTCGCTGGCGGGATGGTATTTAACACATTCGGGAGGGATGGCGGGGTGAGCGACGCGAGCGATGTGCTGAAAGCGAACGGCGCCTTCTATGCGGCCTTTGCGGCCGGTGATTTCGCGGCCATGGCTGCCCTCTGGTCGGAGACGGCGCCGGTCGCCTGTATTCATCCGGGCGGGCCGCCGCTCGCCGGCCGGGACCTCGTTATGGAGAGCTGGCGGGACATTCTCGCCAGTCCGCACCGGCCCCAAATTCGACACCATGCGGACCAGGCGTTCCTGTTCGGCGAGGCCGCCTTCGTCATCTGCTATGAGGCGCTCGAAGGCGGGTTCCTCGTTGCAACCAATGTCTACGTCCGCGAGCAAGGCCGGTGGCGCATGACCCATCACCAGGCCGGCCCGGCGCCGCCTCCGGCGCGCCCAGGGCGGGCGGCCGGCACGGTTCACTGACAGGGAGCAACAGTCTCTGCTATCCTGGGTCCGATGCCGCGTAAGCGTGAAGCAAGCGGACGCCATGGCGAGCATGCGGCTCGCACGCGGCCGGGGAGGCGACGGTGGTAGAACGAGGGCCGGTCGGCAAACTCGGTACGGTCAAGCTGCTTGAAGGACTGTCGGTCAAGGAGCTGACCGAACTCGAGCAAGCCGCCGTGTGGCGGCGTTATCCGGCCGAGACACAGATTCTCGATCGGGCGAGCAGCAGCCGCGATGTCTTCTTCGTCGTCGAGGGTGCGGTCCAGGTGGTCAACTTTTCCACCAGCGGGCGCGAGATAGCCTATGCCAAGTTGGGGCCGGGTGAATTCTTCGGCGAGTTGTCGGCCGTCGATGGCCAGCCGCGCTCGGCCACGGTCGTCAGCGCCCAGGCGAGCCTGCTGGCGGCGCTGGCACCGGCGACCTTCGAACGGTTGCTGCATGCCCGCCCCGACATCGCGTTTCGCGTCCTGAAGCGCCTCGCCGCCATCATTCGCGACTGCGACGAGCGGATCATGGACCTGGCCACCCTTGGCGCCGTCCAACGGGTGCAGTTGGAATTGTTGCGTCTGGCGAAACCCGACCCGATCACGGCCGGTTCCTGGCTCATTTATCCGATGCCGACCCAGCATGACGTGGCGGCGCGCGCTTCGACGACGCGCGAGACAGTGGCGCGTGTGCTCGGCCAGCTCATTCAGAACGGGTTGATCCGCCGCAAGCACAAGACGGTCTACCTCGCCGATCGGGCTGCCCTCGAACGAATGAGTGAGCGGGTGGCGCCGGAGCGGGCCTTTACCGCTTGATACAGATAATTTGGAGGAACCAGCCATGGCCATCGCCAATGTCAACGGCACCTGCATCAACTACGAACTGACCGGCCCCGAGGGCGCGGCCGTGGTCACCATGAGCCACTCGCTCTCGGCGACCTATCGAATGTGGGACCCGCAGATGAAAGCGCTCGCAGCCTATCGGGTGCTGCGCTTCGACACCCGCGGCCATGGCGGCAGCGCGGCGCCCGACGCCGCCTACACCCTCGACCAGCTTGCCGAGGACGCCTATCGGCTCATCACGTCGCTCGGCATCCGCCAGACCCATTTCATGGGTCTTTCCATGGGCGGCATGATTGCCCAGACCCTGGCGCTCGCCCATCCCGAGATCCTGAAAAGCCTGATCCTCTGCGACACCGCGAGCGGTTATCCGGCCGCCAATCAGGCCATGTGGGCGGAGCGCATCGAGACTGCCCGCAAGACCGGCCTCGGCGGACCGGTGGAAGGGACCATCGATCGCTGGTTCTCGCCGGGCTTTGTCGCCAAGAATGCCGCGGCGGTGGACCCGGTCCGGGCGATGATCAAGAACACGCCCAAGGAGGGCTATATCGGCTGCTGCCAGGCCATCTCGAAGCTGAACCTCACCAACCTGATCAGCCAGATCAAGCTGCCGACCCTGATCATCGTGGGCTCGGATGATCCAGGGACACCGGTTGCCATGCACGAGATCATCAACCAGAAGATCAGGGGCTCGGAGTTGGTGATCCTGCCAGGCGCCCGCCATCTGCCGAACATCGAACTGGCGGACGCCTTCAACAAGGCGCTGACCGGCTTCCTCGCGAAGCACTGATTGGCGACGCTCGCCACCCCGCGTCTCAGGCTGCGCCTGTGGCGCGACGACGACCTGCCGGCGTTCGCGGCGCTGAACGGCGATGCGCGGGTGATGGCGTTCTTCCCCGGCTGCCTCGACCGGCGGGAGAGTGACGCGCTCGCGGCGCGCATCCGCGCGCATTTCGACCGGCATGGCTTCGGCGCCTGGGCGGTCGCGGCGCTGGGCGTGGCGCCGTTCATCGGCTTCGTCGGGCTCACGATTCCGGCCTTCGGCGCGCCCTTCATGCCCTCGGTCGAGATCGGCTGGCGCCTTGCCGCCGCCCATTGGGGCCAGGGCTACGCGACCGAGGCCGCCCGCGCCGCGCTCGCCCATGGCTTCGGCCCGCTGGGCCTGGCCGAGATCGTATCTTTCACCGCGTCCGCCAACATGCGCTCGCGGCGGTTGATGGAGCGCCTTGGCATGCGCCACCACCCGGGCGACGATTTCGATCATCCGGCGCTGCCCGAGGGACATCCGTTGCGCCGGCACGCGCTCTATCGCCTGGCGCGGCCGGCCCTTATCTGAGGACCGAGACGCCGCCGTCGATGGTCAGCACGGTGGCGTTAATGTGCGAGGCGCGGGGCGAGGCGCAGAAGACCGCCAGGTTGGCGATTTCCTCGGGCGTGCCCGGCGGCGGTCGCTTCTGGATCAGTTCCTCCCAGCGGCTCTCGTCGCCCAACTGCATCTTTGCCTGGGTTTTGAGAGCCCGCTCCATGCGCGCCGTCCGGACACCGGCCATGTTCAGGCCGACGACCCGGATCTTGTCGTCGAGCCCCTGGGCGCCCATGGCCCGGGTGAAGCCCATCACCGCAGCGTTGCCGCCGGCGCCCGCGATATAGCCCGGGTTCACCCGGTCGCCGCCAAGGCCGATGATGTTGACGATAACGCCGCCGCCCTTGGCCTTCATGTTCGGCCAGACCGCGCGGGTCAGGTTGATATAGCCGAACACCTTGAGGTCCCAGGCCTTGCGCCAAGTGGCCTCGTCCACCATCCAAAGGTCGCCGCGCGGAATGGCGCCGGCATTGTTCACCAGAATGTCGATGTCCTTGCAGGTGGTGGCAAGTGAGCGGCAGACGTCGCCGCTGGACAAGTCGACCGCGTGGGTGGTCACGCTCACATTATGTTGCCGCTGAATGCCGGCCTTGGCCGCCTCCAGGTCGGCCGCGGTGCGCGCCGCCAGATGTAGATGCACCCCCTCGGCCGCAAGCCCTTGGGCGCAGGCGAGCCCGATGCCCTGGGAGCCGCCGGTGATAAGCGCGGTCTTGCCGGTGAGTTGCAGGTCCATGGTTTCCCCCCTCTATGGGCGCTTATTGTCAGGCCGTCCGGCTTTTCTTGCGCTCTATGGCAAAGCGCACAAGGCCGAGACGGTCATTGCCGAAATACATGTCGCCGCCATCGACGAACAGAGTGGGCGAGCCAAACCCACCGCGCGCGATCAACTCGTCGGTGTTGGCGCGAAGCTTGTCCTTGACCGATGGCTCGTTGATCGCCTGGATGAACTGGTCGGGGTCGATGCCGATGCCACCGACGATGTCCCTTAGCACGTCGTCCTGGGAGATGTCGCGAAGGTCGGTCCAATAGGCCTTGAAGACGGCGGCGAGATAGGCCGGGAGCTTGCCCTTGGCCTCGGCGACGAAGGCGCCGCGCATCGCCTTCACGCTGTTGACCGGAAAGACCTTGGGCTCGCCGATGGTGATGCCCGTGACCCGCGCCCAGTCCTGCATGTCCTTCTTGTAATAGGCGTCCTTGACAGGAACCGGCTTCTCGCGGCGCTCATAGACGCTCGGATTGACGGTGTTGAAGACGCCGCCCACCAGGATCGGCTTCCAGACGAGTGTCGCGCCCGTCTCGGCACAAAGCTTCTCGATCCCCGTGAAGGCGAGATAGGTCCACGGGCTCGATGCATCGAAAAAGAATTCCACGGTGGTCATGCGATTAGCACTCCTGAGCTGACGTTCATGCGTGTTAACCCGCTCTCGCCCGCTTGACAAGCCACCGAGCCTCACCCGACGCTCCTCTACGACAAATGGGGAGGGCGTTATGACGGTCGCATTGCCACGCTGGGAACAAGGCGAGGTCCTGCAAACGGGCGAACGCTATGCCGTCGAGCCGGGTTACGAATTTCCCGCCCGCGAGCTGGTGGTCACACCCGCCTTCCAGCGGCGCTATCACGACCTGATCCGGATCGCGCCCACGGTCCATGGCGATCGGGTCGACCCCACCTTCCTCGGCCGCTACCCGATCCGGGTCATCGGCGAGGCGATCTTCGCCTGCCATCCGGGCCGCGGCTATGTACACATGGTCCAGCGCATCCGCCAGCACGCGCCCGCTCGCCTCGGCGAACCGATTGCCGTCACTGGCCGTTTCACCCGGGTGGACGAGGCACCGCGCGGCTGGATGGTGGAGGCGGCGTTCGACTACCGCAATGCCGACGGCACGCTCCTGATGACCGTGGAGCCGAGGGCGCTCATGGCCGATCCCACGCGCATGCCGGCGCCGGAGAGCCAGACAGCGAAGCAGGCGCGAAGCGAGCCCGACCCGGCGCTCGCCGGGTGGGTGGCGCTCACGAGCAAGCAGCTCACGCCCGATATGGTCACCGGCTATTCCGCTGATGGCCGCAACCTCATCCACCTCGATCTCGACTACGCGCGCCGGTTCGGCTTCCGCACGCCGATCGCGGCCGGCAACATGGCGATCAACTTCCTCCTGGAGGGCATCGCGCTGGGAGGTCGCCCGGATCGCATGGATGTGGAGATCAAATTCCCGCGCCCGGTGTTCTGGGACGACAAATTGACGGTCTATGGCCGCTACGGGCTGAACGGCAAGAAACGCCTGGTGGAGCTCATCGCCGTGAAGGCCGACGGCAACAAGGTGACCGGTACCTGCCGGGTCGACGACCTAGCCGGCCCGGGCTGACGAGCGCCGCCGAGCAATCCCCGAGGAGTTTGAACCATGTCATATAGTTTCCAGTTCGATGCCGTGAAGCTGCCTGACGAATGCGAAACTCTCCGCGAGGAGGTGCGCGCCTTTCTCCGCCAGGAGATCGAGGCCGGCACCTTCAAGCCCGGCGGCGGCGGCCGCCACAACAGCCATTCGCCGGCCTTCAGCCGCAAGATGGGCGAGCGCGGCTGGATCGGCATGACCTGGCCCAAGAAATATGGCGGCCAGGAACGCAGCCAGCTCGAACGCTATGTGGTCAATGAGGAGCTGTTGGCGGTGGGCGCACCCCAGGGGTTCCACCGCACCGCCGACCGGCAGAGCGGGCCGGTGCTGATCCGGTACGGCACCGAGGAGGTCAAACAGGACGTCCTGCCGCGCATCTGCCGGGGCGAGCTTTCCTTCTGTATCGGCCTCTCGGAGCCCAATTCCGGCAGCGATCTGTTCGCGGCCAGTTGCCGGGCGAGCATGGCTGATGGCGGCTGGCACATCAACGGCACCAAGATCTGGACCAGCAACGCCCATCGCTCGCATTACATGATCGGCCTGTTTCGCACCACGTCCGCCACCAAGGAGGATCGCCGACACGGCCTCACCCAATTCCTGGTCAAGATGGACACGCCCGGTATTCGCACCCGGCCGATCCATAGCCTGACCGGGCGGCACGACTGGAACGAGGTCATCTTCGAGAACGCCTTCGTGCCCGACTCCCATCGGGTGGGCGAGGTGGACATGGCCTGGAAGCAGGCGACCAACGAACTCGCCTATGAGCGGAGCGGCCCCGAGCGCTTCATGGAGACCTATGACAGCCTGGTGGAGCTGGTGCGGCTGGCGGGTGACAAGCCGAGCGAACGGCAGGCCGATGGTATCGGCCGCGAAGTGGCGCATCTCGCGACACTCCGGCGCATGTCGGTCTCGGTCGCGGGCATGCTCCAGGCCGGCAAGGTGCCGTCGGTGGAGGCCGCCGTGGTGAAGGACCTCGGCACCAATTTCGAACAGGCGCTGCCCAACAAGGTGCGGCTCCTGGCGCCGGCGACGAGCGCCGGCGATCCGAGCAACCGAGGCGATTTCGACGAGGTGCTGGCCTATACGACGCTGATCGCGCCCAAGCTCACCATCCAGGGCGGCACGCGCGAGGTGCTTCGCGGCATCATTGCCCGTGGCCTTGGGCTGCGCTGAGGCGCGGGCGTGCCCGATCTGAACGCACTCCTGGCACCCCGGAGCATCGCCGTCGTCGGTGCCTCGCCCGATCCCACCATCATCCGGGGCCGGGTGCTGAACACACTGAAAGAGCGCCGCTTTCCCGGCGCCATCTATCCGATCAGCCGGAGCCATGCGGAGGTGCAGGGCATCAAGGCCTATGCCTCGATTGCCGATCTGCCGAAAGTGCCCGACCTCGCCATCCTGATCATCCCGGCGGCGGGCGTGCCCGAGGCGCTCCACGAGTGCGGGCGGGCCGGCATCAAGGCGGCCTATATCATCTCGTCGGGCTTCTCCGAGGCACGCGGCGAGGCGGGTGCGAAACTACAAGCGCGTATCCGCGAGATCGCACTTCGCCACGGCATGGCCGTGTGCGGCCCCAATGCCGAGGGCTTCTTCAACGAGGCGGCGTCGGTCTGCGCCACCTTCAGCCCCGGCGTCGAGAAGTTCGAGGAGCCGCTGCGCCCGACCATCGGCAACGCCCGGCCGATCGGCGTCGTTTCGCAATCGGGCGGCCTTGGCTTCTCCTTCTACCAGCGCGCCCGGCCGCGCCATTACCGGTTCAGCTACACCATCAGCACCGGCAATGAGGCGGCCCTCGAAGGCTTCGATCTGGTCGCGCACATGATCGACGAAGGCAAGACCGAGATCGTGTTGATGTATCTGGAGGCCGTGCGCGACGGCGCGCTGTTCCGGCACACCGCGGCGAGGGCGGCCGACGCCAAGGTGCCGCTCATTGTTGCCAAGATGGGCCGCTCGGAAGTGGGCCGCCTCGCCGCTCGCTCCCACACGGCGGCGCTTGCCGGCAGCGACAGCGCCTACGATGCTCTCTTTCGCCACTATGGCATTGCCAGAGCCGATTCCATGGACAGCATGCTGGCGATCGCCGGTGCCTTTGCCTTCTCGCCGCTGCCCACGGGCGGCCGGGTCGGCATCATGAGCGGGTCGGGTGGTGCCGCTGTTTGGATGTCGGACACACTCGTCGCCCATGGTCTCGACGTGCCCGAGCTCGATGCCCGGACGCGGCGCGCCATCGACGCGGTGATCCCCTCCTATGGTGCCTCGCGCAACCCCGTGGATTTGACTGCCCAGGTAATTCGCCAGGTGGGCTATGCGCGCATCACGGAGATCATGCTGCGGTCGCCGCGCATCGACTCGGTCGTGATCGTGGGCTCGCTCGCCAACACTCACACGCTCGAGCAGGCCAAGGACGAATTGAAGCGCATCCGGGCGCAGTACAAGAAACCGGTGCTGTTCTGCACCTACACGCTCGCCTCGCAAGCGGCCGTGGACCTGCTCGCCGATGTGGGCCTGCCTTGCTACACCGACATGCAGGACTGCGCCCTGGCACTCAAGGCGCTGGTCGATTATGGCGCGTTCCAGGCGCGCTGGCGGAAGCGGGCCGCGCCCCAGCGCACGCGGCCGGTGGCGCGCGCGCGCGCCGGCCTTGCTGCCGCCGGCCCCGTACTATGCGAGTATCAGGCGAAGGCACTGCTGGCCCCCTATGGCGTGCCGGCGGGCCATGAGACGCTGGTCAAGTCCCCCGCCGCCGCGCTCAAGGCGGCGGCCGCGCTCGGCTATCCCGTGGCACTCAAGGTCCAGTCGCCGGACATCCCGCACAAGACCGAGGCGGGCGCGCTCGCGCTCAATCTCGGGAGTGCCGGCGCCGTGCGGACCGCCTTCGCCCATATCCTTGCCAAGGCCAAACAGGCGCACCGCAAGGCCGATATCCACGGCGTCCTCGTGCAGCCCATGGCGGCCAAGGGTGTCGAAATGATTCTCGGTATCAGCCGGGATGCCACCTTCGGCCCGCTCTTGATGGTGGGGCTCGGTGGCGTCCAGGCGGAGCTCTTGCGCGACGTGGCCTTCGCACCCTTGCCGCTCGGCCCCGACGATGCCCGCCGGCTGATCCAGCGCCTCAAGGGCGCGGCCCTCCTCGATGGTTTTCGCGGCAGCCCGGTGGCGGACGTGGCGGCGCTCATTAAGCTGATGGTGGGCGTCGCCCGCTTTGCCCACGACTTCGCCGATCAGGTCGAGGAAGTCGACCTCAACCCGGTGATCGTCCACGCCAAGGGCAACGGGCTTTCTGTCGTCGATGCGCTGATCGTCAAACGCTAGCTATAGGTAGCTCATGTTTCAGCCGGACCTGCTCAAGGACAAACGCATCCTGGTGACCGGTGGCGGCACCGGCCTCGGCAAGAGCATGGGCCGGCGCTTCGTCGAACTGGGCGCCGAGCTGGTGATCTGCGGCCGGCGCCAGGCAATGCTCGACGAGACCGCGGCCGACTTCGCCCGCGACCTCGGCGCCAAGGTCGTGACCCTGCCATGCGATATCCGCGTGCCGGGCGCGGTCGAGGACATGATGGATGCCATTTGGCAGGTGGGGCCGCTCGACGTGCTGGTTAACAATGCCGGCGCCAATTTTATTGCCCGCACCGAGACCCTCTCCTATCGGGCGGTCGACGCGGTCATCGGCGTCAACCTGCAGGGTGCCGCCTATTGCACCCTTGCCGCCGGCCGGCGCTGGATCGAGGCGGGCCACAAGGGCACGGTCCTCTCGATTCTCAGCATTTCGAGCCAATATGGCCGCGCCTTCGCGGTGCCCTCGGCCATGGGCAAGGCGGGCCTCCTTGCCATGACCAAGAGCCTCGCCGTCGAATGGGGGCCGAAGGGCATCCGCACCCTCGCCATCGCTCCCGGCCTTTTCCCAACGCCCGGCGCTTGGGAACGGCTGCATCCGCCCGAACGTCAGCGCGCCGTTGGCGACCCCGGCGCCAAGGTGCCGCTCGGGCGGGTCGGCGAGCATGGCGAACTTGCCAATCTTGCCGCCTATCTCGTTTCCGACCAGGCCGGCTACATCAATGGCGAGATGATCACCATCGATGGCGGGGCGGCACTCCGCAACGCGGGCGGCGTGCATGAGCTCCTCGCTTGGTCCGACACCGAATGGGACGCGATCAGGGTGCGGCGGTAAGCCCTGCCTACGCCACCGCCTGACGGATGCCGCCCCGGAGCGCCCCCGGCTGTATCGTGCCCCAGAGCGCCTCGAAACCCGCTGGCAGTGCGCGGCTGTTGGGCATGGAGAGCCAGAGGCGCAGCAATAGGCGGTCATGGGCCATGTCCGCATCCGCATAGGCCGTGCGGCCGTGATAGGTGACATGGTTATTCAGGAGCTGGATGTCGCCGGGCTCGAATGCCATCTGAAAGGCGAGTTCCTCGGCGAGCTCGGCCAGGAGGTCGAGCGCTTCGTCCTGCGCCGGGGTGATCTTCGGCACCCCGGGCAGGCGCTGGGCCGCCTCGACGAAGGTGCGGGAATATTGGCTGGTGAACTTGCCGTCACGCATGGCGAACACCGGCAGGGTGTAGATTTGGCTCTCGCCGTTCGCCTCTTCGCCCTGGCGCGAGCGCGGATAGTCTTGGAACAAAAGGTCAAGCAGGTCCGGCCGGCGCTCTAGCATGGCGTTGTGGATGGCGGGCGTGTTGACCACCTTGCTGATGCCGCCCTGTTTGGCCGGGCGCACGCAGAGGAGGCTGACGACGTCCACCCGGTCGGTGTGGAAGCGGAGTGGGCCGTTGGTCCGCGTGCGTGCCCGCGACGAGAGGGGTGCGTCCGGTTTGGGCTGGCCGCTGCTGTCGCCGGTCACTTGGCCATAGCGGCGGATCTCGTCGCGTATCTCGCCCATGATCTCGCCATAGGCGTTCTGAAACCGGGGCACGCCCAGATGCACGCCGAGGCCCCAATAGATTGCCTTCAACTCCGCGTCACTGTAACGATCGACGGGGAGGCCAGTGATCTTCACGAGCCCGCGGCCATGCTCCAATTCGTCGGCGACCTCGCCAAGAAATTCCTCCAGCGCCGGCAGCGGGAAGTCGGCAGGCGGGACCTCGGCCCAGGCGAGGCCGCGCGCTTGGACGCCGCCGAACGCCCGCTCCAATTCCGGCAGGGCCGCCTTCGGCAGGGGCTTCGCCCAATCGGCGGCGCTGCCCAAGTCCTTGCCTTGCCAAACCCAGGGGCCGCTGAGCTTTTGTCGTGCCATGGCTATGTCTCCCTAGCGCCCGCGGAAGACGGGCTTGCGTTTCTCCGCGAACGCGGCGCCGCCTTCCTTCTGGTCGGCGCTCCTGGAAATGGCGAGGAGGTCGCGCCGGGCGAGACCCGCCTGTTCCGATGGGCCGCGCGCCACCACCTCGTTGCGCACGAAGCGCTTGAGGGCACCCATGACCAAGGGCGCGCTGTCGGCCAGGATGCGGGCATATTCGAAGGCGCCCTCCACCTGCTGGCCGGTCGGCACCACCTTGTTGACCATGCCCACTTCATAGGCGCGCTGGGCGTTGAAGCGTTTGCCGGTCAGCATGAACTCCATGGCGATCTTGTGGGGCAAGCGCGAGGCGGCGCCTGCGATCAGTCCACCACAGAACCCAAGCTGGGCTTCGGGATAGAAGAAATTGGCGTTCTCCGCCGCCACCGCCAGATCGCAGAACTGGACAAGCACATAGGCGCCGCCGACGCAATGACCGGCAACCGCCGCGATCAGGGGCTTGTCCACGTCGACACCCACGCCCGGCATGCATTCCCAAAGCTCTGGGTCGCGCGGCGGGTCCCTGAGGTCGGCACCCACGGAAAAGGCCTGGTCGCCGGCGCCGGTGACGATGGCGCAGCGGTCCTCGGTCTCGTTCAAATGCAGGAACGCTGTCCGGATGTCGCGTACCACGCCATTCGAAAGGGCGTTCAGCTTGTCCGCCCGGTTGATGGTAATGATGGCGACACGCTCACGGCTTTCATAAGTGACGAACTCGGTATGCACGCGACATCTCCACCGGGCAAGGGCTGCGTCAGACAAGCGCTCGTGCCCTGGCGGGCCGGCGAGCGCCATTGGTGTTCAGGGTAGCAACCGCTAGACTTGCTGTCATGATCGTCAAGACCGAGGTGGCCGAGGAACGGGTTCTCGATGCGACGGGCTTGAAATGCCCCTTGCCGGTGCTGCGCGCGCGCCGCCTGCTCAAGGACATGGCGGCGGGCGAGCGGCTTGTCGTGCGCGCAACCGACCCGGCGGCACCCAAGGATTTCGACGCCTTCTGCGCCATGACCGGCGATGTCCTGGAAGCCTCCGACGCCGAGGGCGGCCTGTTCATCTTCCGGATCCGTAAGACGAGATGACCAGGGGGACCCGGCGCCAATGGCCATCTTGAAGATTGCCCGGCTCGGCAACCCGGTGCTGATCCGGCCGGCCGATGCCATCGCCGACCCCGGCCACCCGGAGGTCAGGCGTCTCGCCCGCGACATGGTCGAGACCATGCTGGATGCGCCCGGCGTCGGGCTCGCCGCACCCCAGGTACATGCCAGCCTCCGCCTCATCGTTTTCCATGTGCCGGCGCCCCGTGTCGAGGCCGAGGCCGAGCCACCGCCCGAGGGCGTCACCGTGCTGGTCAACCCGACCATCGAGCCGCTGGGCGACGAGACGGTGATGGGTTGGGAAGGCTGTCTCTCGATCCCCGATCTGCGCGGCGCCGTGCCCCGCCACCGGACGATCCGCTATCGGGGCGTCGACCTGGAGGGCCAAGCCATCGACCGGACCGTGAGCGGCTTTCACGCGCGCGTGGTGCAGCATGAGGTCGACCATCTCGATGGCATCCTGTATCTCTCGCGCATGACGGACTTGTCCTTGCTTGCCTTCAACGACGAATGGATGCGGTTCATGAGCGAGCGGCAGCCGTGACGGCCGATATGCCGGGCGGTGATCTCCAGGAGCGAATCCTGACGGCTGCCCTGCCGCATGTTCCCTTCGACGGCTGGAGCGTCAAGGCGCTGGCGACGGGCGCCCGCGACCTCGGCCTAGCCGAGAGCGAGGCGCTGCGCGCCTTTCCGGGTGGCCCCATCGACGCGATCGAGTTCTTCATCGCCTTGGCCGACCGGCGCATGGTCGCAGCCGTCGAGGCCCTGGGCGGCGAGGAAAAACCCGTGCGCGAGCGGGTGAGCGGGGCGGTCCGCCTCCGCCTCGAGCAGAATGTCGCCCACCGGGAGGCGATCCGCGCGGCGCTTGCCGTGCTGGCCCGGCCGCTGCATGCGGGCCTCGCGGCCAAGTCGCTCTACCGGACGGTCGATGCCATCTGGTATGTCACGGGCGACCGGTCGACCGACTTCAATTTCTATACCAAGCGGGCGCTGCTCGCCGCCGTCTATGGCGCGACCCTGCTCTACTGGCTGAACGACCGCTCGGAAGGCCATGGCGAGACTTGGGCCTTTCTCGACCGGCGCATCGCCGATGCCATGCGCTTGCCGCGCATCCCCGCCCTCTGCGCGGAGCGTTTTGGCCTCGCCGATCCCTTGCACGTGCTCCGGCGGTTGCGGGACCGGTTCGGACGCGCGCCCCCGGGGGCACGGTCTTAGCCGCCGCCGCCACTTGGATAAAGCCGTGCGACGCCGCCTCGCGCTTGCTAGGCACGTTCATGGCCCCGATACAAGAAGGCGACAACGGCGCCGAGCATGATCAAGAGGATACCGTCAAAGACGATCTGCTTGATGACATGCAGTCCCGGCAAGGGCTGAACGACATAGTAGATCGTGTAGGTGGGCACGACCGTGAGCAACGCGACGGTCAGGCCGAATCGCAAGCCTTGGCCAAGCCATGGTTTCGCCTCCGAGCCGCGCGCGTAGATCCACACAAACGCGCCAGCCATGATCATGTGGGCGAGGAGCATCAAGGGAAAGTAGGATTGAGCCTCGGCTGGGGGCCGGTACAGGTTCGGGACCCGCGCATAGTCGGAATACAACAGCACGCCATGCACGACATAGCTGCCAGCCATCCATAGGGCAAAGACCGCGGCCCAGGCGATCAGGAATCTTTTGTCCATTTCAGACCTCCAGTCAGTGCGTGCCGGTCGCGAGCCTCAGAAACGACCACTTTTGGGATATAGTCTTGTGACATGGCCCATCTTGCGGCCGGACAGCGCCTCGTGCTTGCCATAGAGATGCAGCTTGGCGTCGGGCTCGGCGAGGATGGCGGACCAGCGCTCCACCTGGTCGCCCAGCAGATTTTCCATCACCGCGTCCGAATGGCGTTCGGGCGAGCCGAGCGGCAGGCCGCAGATGGCGCGCACGAACTGTTCGAACTGGCTGGTGGCGCAGGCGTCGATGGTCCAATGGCCGGAATTATGCGGCCTTGGCGCCACCTCGTTCGCCAGCACTTGGCCGTCCTGGGTGACGAACATCTCGATGGCAAGGAGGCCGACGAGATCGAGCGTTTGGGCGATCTTGAAAGCCAGGCCCTCCGCCGCCCGCGCCACCGCTGGGTCGATGCGGGCCGGTGCCAGGGTCTCGGCCAGGATATGATTGGCATGCCGGTTCTCCACCGGCACATAGGCGCGTGCCTGACCGTCGAGGCCGCGCGCCACGATCACCGAAATCTCGCACGCGAAGTTGATGAAGCCTTCGAGGATGCCCGAGTCCGCCCCCATCCGCCGCCAGGCCTCGTCGGCGGCCATGCCGGCCCCGATCATCACCTGGCCCTTGCCGTCATAGCCCATGCGCGTGGTCTTGAGGACCGCCGGCCGGCCGAGCGCCTCTAGACCGAGGGCGAGTGCCGCCACGTCGTCCACGGCCCGCCAGGGCGCGGTCGCGATGCCGATGCCGTTCAGGAATTCCTTTTCCACGACCCGGTTCTGGGCGACGCGGAGCGCGTTCCAGTCGGGCCTGACCGGCACTATATCGGCGAGCAGGCGCACACTCGCATGGGGAATGTTCTCGAACTCGAAGGTGACGACGTCGACACTGGCGGCGAAGCGTTCGAGGGCACCATGATCGTCATAGCCGGCGCATGTGGTGGCCCACGCCACTTGGCTCCCGGGGCTGTCCTTCTCCGGGCAGAAAATGTGCGAGCGATAGCCGAGTTCGGCCGCGGCCAGCGCCGTCATGCGGCCCAATTGGCCGCCGCCCAGGATGCCGATGACGGCGCCGGGCGCGATCGGGTCTCGCTTGGTCAAGGGGAGTCGGTCGGTTCGGTTGCCACGGAAGCCGTCTGGCGGGCCCGCCACGCCTCGAGTGCCGTGGCGACGGCCGGATCGCCGAGCGCGATGATGGCGGCGGCGAGTAGACCCGCGTTGATGGCGCCGGCTTCGCCGATCGCGAGCGTGCCCACCGGAATGCCGCCCGGCATCTGGACAATAGACAAGAGACTATCCATGCCCTTCAGGCTTCTGCTCTCGATCGGCACGCCGAGGACCGGCAGGACCGTCATGGCGGCGGTCATGCCGGGCAGGTGGGCGGCGCCGCCGGCGCCGGCGATGATGACCTTGAGGCCCCGTTCCTTGGCCGTGCTGGCGTAGCCAACCAGGCGGTCGGGCGTGCGATGGGCGGAGACGATGCGCCGCTCATGGGCGACGCCCAACTGATCCAGGGTTTGGGCGGCAAGGCGCATGGTCTGCCAATCGGACTGGCTGCCCATGATGATGCCGACGACTGGTTCACCTACGCCCATTCGAGCGACCCCTTATACCAGGTCTCGATGATCGAAACCGATCATCGAGACGCCCTCAAACGCCGGGCGCGCGCTCCCAGCACTTGGCTTTCGCCGCATCGGCGGCGCGGCGCGGTCGCGCCGGCCAAGCCTCGATGAGTCAAGCTCATCGAGGCTTAGT
>SHVR01000029.1 GCA_009694185.1 Alphaproteobacteria bacterium
TCGGTCGCTTGCGCTATGACCAGCGCGATTAGCTCTTCCCGGGACAGCTCGTTGGGGGGTTCGAGAACCATCCGATTCTTGAATCGAAATCCGACCCCGCCGTCCAGGGAAATCCGCTAAAAATAGCCGCCCAACCTGGGCTGTTACACTTTTAGATAAATTGTATTACCTTGCTTCCTGGCGTATGCAGGCTGATCCTGTACGAGGTTCGCAAGCGTGAATTCGGTCGAGACATGGGCGGCGCAAACGACGGGCTCGGCACGGGTGCCGAGTGCAACGATACGCTTGCCAACCCTCGACCCGCGATCCGACGTGGCCGGGCGCGACGATCGGGCGGGCTCCGGGCCGGCACGCGCGCGGCCGGCATCCGTGCGAATGGTCATCGAGTTCGACCTCCGCGACGCATCCCGGCTCCGGACGGAGCGCCCGGCCCCGGCGAACGGGGATTGGCTCGCCCGCGCCACCGGCACAGAGGACGAGAGCCGGCGCCAAGACCCAATCCCGGTCACGAGCCTGCCGTTTCTCGCCCAACGGCTGGCCCAAGATCTATCGTCGGGGGAATCGGCCTTGCCGCATGCGGCGGCCGAGGCCGCCTACCGGCGTGGCGCCGGCCTGACGACCCGGCTCTACGGCAACCATGCCCCGGTCGATCTCTGGGTCTGAGCGGCGCTCGTTCCCACTCCCCTTTCCACCGGCGCGCAGGTAAGGTTCGCGGTCGATCCGCGATGCGCGGAATCCTTCGGCCACACGCACAGTCGAGGCTCCCATGCCGTGCATTCAAGATCTGCTTGCGAGCGCGACCGCCGGCCATACCGCCATCGCCGCGCCTGGGCGCAAGCCGCTGACCTTTGGCGGATTGCAGGCGCTGGTCGGCCGCACGGTCGCGGCCCTCAACGATCTCGGCATCGGCCGTAACGACCGGGTGGCGATCTTGTTGCCGAACGGACCCGAAATGGCGGCGGCGTTCGTTGCGATCGGCGCCGGCGCCACGACGGCGCCGCTCAACCCCGCCTACCGTGCCGACGAGTTCGAGTTCTACCTGACCGATCTCAAGGCCAAGGCGCTGTTGGTCGACGAGCCCGGCGACTCCCCGGCCGTCGCGATCGCCAACAAGCTTGGCGTGCCGATTATTCGCCTGCATGCGGAGAAGGACAAGGAGGCGGGCCTGTTCACTTTGCTGGCCGATGGCGGGGCGCGAACCGACCGAGCCAGTGCCCAGGGCTATGCCGCGGCGGGCGACGTGGCGCTGGTGCTGCATACCTCCGGCACGACGTCGAGCCCGAAGATCGTGCCCCTCACCCAGGCCAATATCTGCGCCTCGGCCAGACATATCGGTCGCACGCTCGAGCTCGGGCCGAGCGACCAGTGCCTCAACATCATGCCGCTGTTTCATATCCACGGCCTGATCGGCGGGGTTCTGTCCTCGCTTTCGGCCGGTGCCAGCGTCTTCTGCACACCGGGCTTCAATGCGCTCCGTTTCTATGTCTGGCTGGACGAGGCCCACCCGAGCTGGTTCACGGCCGTGCCCACCATGTTGCAGGCCATTCACGCGCGGGCAAGCCAGAACCGGCCGCTGATCGACAAGACCCATGGGCGGCTCCGCTTCATCCGCTCGTCCTCCGCCTCGCTGCCGCCCCAGGTCATGCTGGCGTTGGAGGAGACGTTTGGCGTGCCGGTCATCGAGTCCTACGGCATGACCGAAGCAGCGCATCAGATGGCGAGCAACCCGCTGCCGCCCGGTGAGCGCCGACCCGGCTCGGTGGGCTTGGCGGCCGGACCCGAGGTCGCGATCATGGACGACACGGGCACGCTGCTCGCCGCCGAGAGCACGGGCGAGGTGGTGATCCGGGGACCGAACGTGACCGGGGGCTACGAGGCCAATCCCGAAGCCAACAAGACGGCCTACAGCAACGGCTGGTTCCGGACCGGTGACCAGGGCTACATGGACCCGGCCGGCTATCTCTTCATCACCGGCCGGCTGAAGGAGATCATTAATCGCGGCGGCGAGAAGGTGTCGCCGCGCGAGGTCGACGAGGTCCTTCTCGACCATCCGGCCGTCGAGCAGGTGGTCACGTTCG
Source organism: Alphaproteobacteria bacterium (assembly GCA_009694185.1). Classification (GTDB taxonomy): domain Bacteria; phylum Pseudomonadota; class Alphaproteobacteria; order SHVR01; family SHVR01; genus SHVR01. The sequence goes on from SHVR01000029.1 coordinate 2,079, forward strand.
CCATGCCACACAAGATGCTGGGCGAGGACGTCGCGGCGGTGGTCGTCTTGCGCCAGGGCCAGACGGCGAGCGAGCAGGATTTGCGGGCCTTCCTCGCCGAACGCCTGGCGGCCTTCAAGGTGCCGCGCAAGATCGTCTTCGTGTCCGAAATACCCAAAGGCGCCACCGGCAGGTTGCAGCGCATCGGCCTCGCCGACAAACTCGGCCTTTGAGGGTCGGGGGGGCGGGATGAAAGTCTGCATCTACGGGGCGGGCGCCATCGGCGCCCATCTCGGGGGTTATCTCGCCCGCACCGAGCTGGACGTCAGCCTGATCGCGCGTGGACCCCATCTCGAGGCCATGCGCCGTGACGGGCTCACGGTCGTCACGGCCGGCGAAAGCTTCACGGTCCGGCCGCGCGTCAGCAATGACGCCCGTGAGCTCGGACCGCAGGACTATGTGATCGTCACGCTCAAGGCGCATCAGACTCACGGGGTCGTCGATGCCCTGCGGCCGTTGATGGGGTCGGAGACGACGGTGGTCACGACCCAGAACGGCGTGCCCTGGTGGTACTTCTACAAGCTTGCCGGTCCCTGGGGCGAGCGGCCGATCGAGTGCGTCGATCCAGGTGGCGTTCAATGGTCCGGGATCGGCCCCGAGCGGGTCATCCACTCGGTCATCTATGTGGCGGCCGAAGTGATCGAACCCGGCACCGTCCGGCACGAGGACGGCGACAGCTATCCCTTGGGCGAGCCGGACGGCAGCCGCTCGCAGCGGGTCTTGCGCCTCTCGCGGGCCATCGTCGCCGCCGGCTTGCGCTCACCGGTGCGCGGCGCCATCCGCAACGAAATCTGGGTCAAGCTCTGGGGCAATCTCAGCTTCAACCCGGTGAGTGTACTCACCCATGCGACGCTGGCCGGGATCGGCCGCGCCCCTGGCGCGATCGAGCTGGTGCACCGGATGATGCTGGAAGGCCAAGCGGTGGCGGAGGCGCTTGGCGTCAAGTTCCCCGTTGACGTCGAACGCCGCATTGCCGGCGCCATCGCGGTCGGCGAACACAAGACCTCCATGCTGCAAGACCTCGAACGCGGCCGGTCCATGGAGATCGACGCCCTGGTGGCGGCGGTCGCCGAGCTCGGTGATCGGGTCGGCGTCGACACACCTTATGTCGACGCGGTCCTGGCGCTGGTCCGGCTACGCGCAACGACGGCCGGACTTTACCCGCCGGCCTGACTGGCTGTTAAACTCTCCCGGGACCGAATGGCCGCGCGAACCCGGAGGGCACGATGGACTTCCAATTTTCGGACCGCGCCAAGGAGCTGGTGGCCCGCGTCCAGGACTTCATGGACCGCCATATCCATCCCAACGCGGATCTCTACGACGAACAGCTCGAGGAAGGCCCGACCCGCTGGAAGGTCGTACCGATCCTCGAAGCGGTGAAGGCCAAGGCCAAGGAAGAAGGTCTCTGGAACCTCTTCCTGCCGCAGAGCGAGCATGGCGCCGGCCTTACGAACATGGAATATGCGCCCATCTGCGAGGTGATGGGCCGCGTCCACTGGGCGCCCGAGGCCTTCAACTGCTCGGCGCCCGACACCGGCAACATGGAAGTGCTGGTCCGCTACGGCAGCGAGGAGCACAAGCGGCGCTGGCTCCAGCCGCTGCTCGATGGCGAGATCCGCTCGGCCTTCGCCATGACCGAGCCCAAGGTCGCCTCTTCCGACGCCACCAACATCGAGACGCGCATCGAGCGCCAGGGCGACCATTACGTCATCAACGGCCATAAATGGTGGACGTCGGGCATCGGCGACCCGCGCTGCCAAATCTTGATTGTGATGGGCAAGACCGATCCGAGCGGCCCCAGATACCGCCAGCAGTCGATGATCCTGGTGCCGCGCGAGGCAGCCGGCATCCGGGTGGTACGCTTGTTGAACGTCATGGGTTTCGACGATGCGCCGCACGGCCATGGCGAAGTCATCTTCGAGGACGTGAAGGTGCCGGCCACGAACATTTTGCTGGGCGAGGGCCGCGGCTTCGAAATTGCCCAGGGGCGCCTCGGGCCGGGACGCATCCACCATTGCATGCGCATCGTCGGTGTCGCCGAGCGGGCACTCGAATCGATGTGCCGGCGCGCGACCGAGCGCACCACTTGGGGCGTCTCGCTCGCCGATCGCGACACCACGCTCGAGCGCATCGCCGAGTGCCGCATCGAGATCGAGATGTGCCGCCTCTTGGTCCTCAAGGCGGCCTATGTGATGGACACCGCCGGCAACAAGGCCGCCCGCCAGGAGATCGCCATGATCAAGGTGGCGGCACCGAACATGGCGCTCCGGGTGCTCGACCGCGCCATGCAGTTGCATGGCGGCGGCGCCATGAGCCAGGCGTTCGAGCTTTCCCATATGTGGGCGCGCATGCGGGCGCTGCGCTTCGCCGACGGCCCGGACGAGGTGCATCGCCAGCAGATCGCCCGGCTCGAGCTCAGCCGCCAGGTCGACTGGCCACCCAGGGCGGCCAAGGCCGCGCAATAAGGAGGCGTAAACCCATGCGCGTCGTGGCGTCCCTGCCGACCGACGATTGGAAAGAGACGGCGAGGCTTGCCCGGGCCTATGAGGCGGCGGGCTATGACAGCCTGACCACGGCCGAGCTCGCCCACGATCCCTTCGCGCCCCTCGCCGTCGCCGCCACGGTGACCGGCCGGGTAACGCTCGCGACCGCCATCGCGGTCGCCTTCCCGCGCAGCCCCATGATCGTCGCCGGTCAGGCGTGGGACCTGCAAGCCAACTCGGGCGGCCGTTTCTCGCTCGGCCTCGGGACCCAAGTGAAGGGCCATAATGAACGGCGCTACAGCACGCCCTGGGGACCGCCGGTCGAGCGCACCCGCGAATATGTCCAATCGTTGCGCGCCATCTGGCGCACCTGGGAAACCGGCGAGAAGCTCGACTTCAAGGGCACGCATTACAGCTTCACCCTGATGACGCCGGAGTTTTCGCCGCGGCCCACCGGCTTGCCCATGGTACCGGTGACAGTCGCCGCCGTCGGCCCCGACATGCTGCGCATGACGGGCCGCATCGCGGACGGCGTGCGCCTGCACGGCTTCTGCACACGCAAATACATGCAAGACCAGGTCATACCCAGGGTCGGCGAGGGCCTGGCCAAGAGCGGCCGCGATCGGGCGCGATTCCGGATCATCGGCGGCGGTTTCATTGCCACCGGCCCCGACGCCGACGCGGTCCGGGAGAAGTTCGAATGGGTGCGCTACCGGGTCGCCTTCTACGGCTCGACCCGCACTTACCAGCCGGTGTTCCAGACCCATGGGATCGAGGAACTGGGCCGCAAGCTGCACCAGCTCTCGGTCGCGGGAAAATGGGACATCATGGCGCGGGAGGTGCCCGACGACGTGGTGCGGCTGTTTGCCGCCGTCGCCCCCTACAAGGATCTGGCGCCGGCCATCGAAGCGCGCTTCGGCGGCATCTCCGACGAGATCAACCTGACCTTGCCGCCCGCGACGCCGGAGGGCCTGATGAAGGAACTGCTCGCGGACGTCAAACGCATACCGACACCGTTCGCCGGCTAGAGCGGTTTCAACATGGCTGGAGACACGGCCCTCCCCTCACCCTTCCCTCTCCCCACATGGGGAGAGGGTTGCGTAGGGATGGCGCGGCGACAGCCGTGCCTTACCCGAAGCTGGGTGAGGGGCGAATGATTCCGGTCAACGTGAACGTGCTCTAGTCCTGGCCCTCATCGCAACGTCGAGCGGGACTTCGGTCATCGGCACATTCCCTCGGTCCATTCCGCCCGGACGGCGGCGTCGGTTTCATGGCCGAGATGGCGCGCGCTCAGGGCCTCGAAATGCGCGCGCGGGGCGAGGCGCGAGAGTGCCCAGACCGCCATGCCGCGTACCAGGGCCGAGCCGTCGCCGAGCCTGGCTTCGGCCACGGCGGCGAGCGCCGGATCGGCGCTGTTGGCAATGGCGATCAGCACGTTGCGAACGAAGCGGTCGCGTCCCGTACGCTTGATCGCGGTGCCCGCGAAGGCGTTGCGAAATCCGGCATCGTCGAGAGCGGCCAAGTCGGCGAGCCTGGGTGCCGTCAGTCGGGCGCGCGGCAGGAAATCGGGCTCCTCGGTCCGGCGAGCGAACTTGTTCCAGGGACAGACCGCCAAACAGTCGTCGCAGCCATAGATGCGATTGCCCATGGCCTGGCGAAATTCGCGGGCGATGACGCCCTTATGCTCGATGGTCAGATAGGAGATGCAGCGCCTGGCGTCGAGCCGATAGGGTGCGGGAAAAGCGTTGGTCGGGCAGACGTCGAGGCAGGCCCGGCAGGAGCCGCAATGGTCGGCCTCCGGCATGTCGGCTGGGATATCGAGGGTCGTGAACATTTCGCCAAGGAAGAGCCATGAGCCGAACTGGCGCGAGACCAGATTGGTGTGCTTGCCTTGCCAGCCGAGCCCAGCCTGGCGCGCCAGCGGCTTTTCCATGACTGGCGCGGTATCGGTGAAGAGCTTGACCTCGCCGCCCCAAGTCGCCTGGGTCCAGCCGGCCAGTTGTTTGAGCCGGCCCATGAGCACGTCGTGATAATCGCGCCCGCCCTGGGCATAACAAGAAATCGTGCCGCGATCGGGCCATGCCAGAGCGGCCAGTGGATCGTCACCCGGCCCGTAATTCGCCGCCACGACGACGACCGTCCGCGCCGCCGGCCAAAGAGCGGCGGGATCGCCGCGCCGCTCGGCGTTGCGGGCCAGCCAGCCCATGTCGCCCTGATGACCCCGGGCCAGAAACTCGGCGAGGCCGGCCTTGGCTTCGGGCGCCGCCCGGGCGGCGGCGAACCCCACAGCGTCGAAGCCGAGCGCCAGCGCCCGGTCGCGCAGTTCGGCGCGTATATCGGTTGCGGGAAGGGTGGTGGTCATGCTGGACTCTAACCCATGTTCAGCTCGCGTAAGGAGCCCGATCCCGACACCGTCGGCGTGATCGCCCGGCCGCCGCTGATCTATGGCCTCGCGGTCGCCTTGGGGCTCGCCCTCGACGCGGCACGCCCGAACACCCTCCTGGCAGAGACCCTGCCCGGAGCGCTGCGCTGGACCCTGGGCGGGCTGCTCTTTGCGACGGCGCTGGCGGGCGTCATCGCGGTGTTCCTCCGGTTTCGGCGCGCCGGCACCAATATCGACACCAAGCAGCCCACCACCGCCCTCGTCACCGACGGGCTCTATCGTTATTCGCGCAACCCGGTCTATGTGGCGCTCACCGCCGCGACGCTGGCGATTGCGTTCATGGCGGCCAATCTTTGGATCGTCCTCCTGCTGCTGCCGACGCTTTGGGTCATGCAATATGGCGTTGTGCTGCGCGAGGAAGCCTATCTCACCGCCAAGTTCGGTGACGCCTACCGGGCCTATTGCGGCGAGGTCAGGCGTTGGCTCTAGCCCCTGCCGCGATAGGGCGCCACGCCCTGATCGGGTAGCCACAGCCCCTCGGGCGCGGGACCGGTCTGGTAGAAGACGTCGATCGGCATGCCGCCCCTCGGATACCAATAGCCGCCGATGCGCAGCCACAGGGGCTGGATGGTGTCGGCGATTCGCCGGGCGACCGCCAGCGTGCAGTCCTCATGGAAAGCGCCGTGATTGCGGAAGGCGGCGAGATAGAGCTTGAGCGATTTGCTCTCTACCAGCCTGGCGTCGGGGGCATAGTCGATCACCAGATGGGCAAAATCTGGCTGGCCCGTGATCGGGCAGAGCGAGGTGAATTCCGAAGCGGTGAATCTGACCACATAGAGACGACCCGGATGGGGGTTCGCCACGCACTCGAGGACCGCCGCATCGGGCGACGCGGGCAAGCCCGCCGGCCGGCCGAGCTGGGTCAATTTACCGTGATCGCCTTCGGACAGCCGAGCCTCCCACAGCCTCCCGCCATGGGCTATCCTTAGCATCCGGTTCCGGCCAAGACCATCGCCAACCCGACGGCATTCTGGCCGGCCGATCAGCTAGGAGTGCGTGATACCAGGGTATGGGTATGGAAATGGCCGGCTCATCATCGGGCCGCTCGTCGCGGCCGTGCTCATGGCGGTCGCGTGGGGTGCGGCCGCCGATCGGCTAACCGACCGGATCGGCGAAGTCTGCGCGCAAGCGGTGGCAGCCGAATTCCGGAACCGCGGCCGGGCGGACCATTTCGAGGATCACGGCAGCGCCTTTGGTGCCCGGATCTATGTCAACAACCGGGACTTTTTCAATTGCCACGTCAGCAAGGACTTTCGCCACTACACGCTGTTTGACATGACCGGCAAACAGGTCGCGCGCGGCAATTCGGCGGGCGGCGACGACCGCGGCTACCCCACGGCCGGCCCCGACGGCGACGATCTCCTTGAGAGTCTTCTCGGTATTCGACGCGACGACGGTCGGCATGACGACCGTCGCCAAGACGGCCGATTCGCGGAGCGTGGTTTTAGCCGCGGCGAGATCGTGGTCTATGAGCATCGCGGCTTCCGGGGCAGTTCCCGGCAGTTCCACGGCGAAATGCGCAACCTCGGCCAGACCGGGCTGAACGACGCCATCTCCAGCGTCCACATCTTGTCCGGCGTGTGGGAATTCTGCTCGGACGCGGACTATCGCGGCCGCTGCATCCTCTTGGACCGCGACGAAAACGACTTGGCCGACCATGGCCTCGGCGACCGGGTCTCGTCCTTCCGCCCGGTCCGGCGCTGACCCGAATTGATTTATGTCAACGTCGCGTGGCGGGCCCTGTGCCAGACTTCAAGTCTCTAGCTATCGTCGGAAATTCGGGTTGATCGGTGAACGCTACAATCGTCGCGCGCGGCATGGCCGCGCTCATCGCCGCCTTCGCCTTGAGCCATGCCGGCGGCGCGCGCGCGCAAGATGCCTTCAAGCTCGACTTCCAGGGCTCGCTCGGCGAGGGGGCGAACAAGCATCAGCGCTAGGTGCCGCCGATTGCCAACCCGCTCTTCAACAAGACGCCCTATAGCACGACCGAGATCAGACCGATCTATATCCACCAGCGCATTCCGCGGCAGCGGTCTGCTCGATCTCTTCGTCACCGGCGCCAAGGCCTGAGGCAAGTTCGGCCTCCAGGGCAGCCTCGGCGTCAATTTGGCCATGGACAGCGACCATGACAGCTCGATGTTCCACTGGTCGGCGCATGCCGATTACGAGCTGTTCGAGAACTTCTTCCCGATGTTCGAGGTCAACGGCTTCACCAACATCGGCCATGGCCGGCGGACCCGGGGCGTCGATTTCGTGATCTCGTATTGACCGCTATTCCGCCCGCCAATTCTCGACCCAGAGCGCGCTCGGATATTGGTGGCCGGTCGGCTCGACACCCTTGAGCCATTTCGGAATGACGAAGCTGTCGGCCCGGAAATACAGCGGCAGCGCCGGCAACTCCTCGCCATAGATGGCCTGTAAGCGGTGCCAGAGGGCCTTGCGCTTGTCGCGGTCGAGTTCGAGTTCGATCCGGTCGATGAGCGCGTCCATCTCGGCACTGGCGAAGCCGGTATAGTTCTGACCCGAGAAATTGTTGGCGGGCGTCGGGATCATGCTGGAATGGAGGGTCGAGCGCGGCACGTTTTCGGGCGAAGAGACCCAGGCGAACATCGCCATCGCGTCGAACTGCCGCCGGCTCACCGTCTCGCCGAAGAAGACCCGCGCTGGCTGGTTGCGGATGCGGATCTCGATGCCGACCGCCTTCCACTGGCTTTGCAGCACCTGCTGCACCAGTTCCCGCGACCGGTTACCGGCGGTGGTCATCAACTCGAACGAGAGCTTCTCGCCCTTGCCATTGTAACGAATACCGTTACGGAGTTCCGACCAGCCGGCCGCATCCAAGAGCGCCTTGGCCCGCGCCGGATCATGGGCCCAGGCGGGCAAATCGTCGCCATGCACCCAGTCGAGCGGGCTGACTTGGCCGCGTGCCACCGGCTGGCGACCGGCAAAGAGGCGCTGGCTGATCTGGTCGCGATCGAGGGCCAGGAGGAGCGCCTGGCGGACCGCCCGGTCGGCGAGCACGGGATTGTCGAGGTTGAGATCGATATGCTCGTAGATCAAGCCCACCTTGTAGTGGAAGTCGAAGCGCGGGCCGTGCCGCTTTTCGAGTGCCAGGGCCTGGTCCAGGGTGAGGCCGAGTTCGCCCGCGATATAGTCGATCGAGCCCGACAGCAGATTGGCCTCAAGTGCCGCCGTGTTCTCGATCACGCGGACGACGATGCGCTGGAAGGCGGGCTTCCGCCCCCACCAGGTTGGATTGGCCAGCAGCACAATATGCGAGCCCGACACCACCTCGGCGATACGGTAGGGGCCGAAATAGAGGCCGGGATTGACTGTATCGGTGTCGTAACGGGTGCGCAGGCGATATTCGGCCGGGTTCTCGAAGGCGGGGCGCTCCAGATGCGCCGGCAGAAGTTGAAAGTCGTTGATGGCGTTATAGGCGAAGCTCAGGCGATCGAGATGCAGGGTGAAGCGCTGCTTGTCCTTGATGTCGAGGCTGAGTATGCGCTTGTAGAGCTCGGCGCTGGCCACGCCACTCATCGGGTGGCGGCCGACGGCATAGGTGAAACGCACATCTTCGGTCGTGACCGGCGTGCCGTCGCCCCAGACCGCGTCGGGTCGAAGCGTAAAGGTGACCGCGACACCCTGGCGCTTCGCCACCTCGGGATGATCCGCCGGCAGCGGCTCCACGACGGCGCCGCCATTCTCGATGCTTGGCAGTTCCGTACATAAGAGACAGACGAGCTGCCAGTCCTTGTCATAGACCGTGATCGGCCGCCGTGTTAGCGCCAGCACATAGCTCTTGGCGACCATCGAGTCGATGTTCGGATTGAAGGTCGACGGGAACTGGGTGATGCCGATGACCAGCTCGGTGCGCGGGGCGGCGGCGCCCGCGACCCCGCCGAACGCCAGCAGCAGGCCCAGCAGAACGGCGCGCCAGAAGCTCACGCCGCCCGCCGGCGTAGGCCGGCCGCTCACGCGGCCTTATCGCGCCAGGGCTGGTACCAGGCGAGGGTAGCTTCGGTCACCGTGCTCGGCTCGTATTCGGCCGAAACCCAGCCCTTGTAGCCGATCTCCTCCAGGACCTGAAAGATCGCCTTGAAATCGAGCCCGCCGGTGCCCGGCTCGTGCCGGCCCGGCACGTCGGCGAATTGCACATGCCGGATATGCGGGGCGTGCTTGCGCAACGCCCCCGCCACGTCCTCGCCCATCATGGCCATATGGTAGATGTCGGCCTCGATGCCGAGATTCTTGTTGCCGGCGAGCCTCACCACCTCGACCGCCTGATCGGTGGTGTTCAGTAAATAGCCCGGCCGGTCCTTGGCATTGATCGCCTCGACCGAACATTGGATGCCGCGCTTCGCCATCTCGCCAGCCGCGTAACTCAGATTCTGGGCCAGGAGATCGAGGCAGGTCTGGCGTGCCACGTCCTTCGGCTGGACACCGGCCAGCACGTTGATCTGTTTGCCGCCCACGGCCTCGCCGACGACCAGCGCCTTGGCCACACTCGCCTTGAACTCCGCCTCGCGTCCGGGCACGCAGGCAAAACCCACATCGCCGGCCGCCCGGTTGCCCACCGGCGTGTTGAAATTGGCGACCTCGACGCCCGATTTCCGGCAGGCCGCCGCCAATTCCTCGGGCGTCACGCTGTAACTGTCGAGAATCTCGGCGCCCTTGAAGCCCGCCCGGCGCAGCGCGGCGAAACGCTCCAGGAAGGGATATTGGGTGAACATCATCGTGGCATTGGCGCAAAAGCGGAGCATGGCGGCGTCCTCTCGATCATTGTGATCTTGGCCCCAATCTAGTGGAACCGCCGGCCGGCGTGAAGGCGGACCATCTCCGTCAATCGGCGCCTGAACCAGCGTTGACATGGCCCGCGGGCGGCGCCTTTACTCCGCCCGAACCCTGAAGGAGCCGGCGCCCATGGCCATCCCCGACAATACCCGCACCGGCGGGCAGATCCTCGTCGATGCGCTGGCCCGCCATGGCGTGGACACGGCGTTCTGTGTCGCGGGCGAGAGCTATCTCGCCGTGCTCGACGCCTTGTACGACCACCGCAACGACATCCGCCTGATTACCTGCCGGCACGAGGCGGGTGCGACCAACATGGCCGAAGCCTATGCCAAGCTGACCGGCCGGCCCGGTGTGGCCATGGTGACGCGCGGGCCCGGCGCCTGCCATGGCAGCATCGGGCTGCACACGGGCCTCCAGGATTCGACGCCCATGGTCCTGCTGATCGGCCAGGTGGCGCGCGACCAGTTCGACCGCGAGGCGTTTCAGGAAGTCGACTACCGCCAGATGTTCGGACCGCTCGCTAAATGGGTGGCGCAGATCGAGCAGACCGACCGCATCCCGGAATATATGGCGCGCGCCTTCCATGTGGCGACCTCGGGCCGGCCGGGACCGGTGGTGCTCGCCTTGCCCGAAGACATGCTGCGCGAGCATGCGGCCGTTGCCGATACCGCACGCTACCATGTGACGCGCGCCAGCCCCGCGAACGAGGACATGGCGGCACTCGGCGCCATGCTCGCCAAGGCGAGCCGGCCGATCATGCTGGTCGGTGGCGGCGGCTGGACGCCCGCCGCCTCGGCCGACATTCTGGCCTTCGCCGAGGCCAACAATTTGCCCACCGCCTGCTCGTTCCGCCGCCTCGACATCATGGACAACAACCGGCCGCAATTCGTCGGAGATCTCTCGACGGCGCCCAATCCGAAGCTGGTGGACGCGGTGCGGCAGTCCGACTTGCTGCTGGTGGTGGGCGCCCGGCTCGGCGAGATCACGACCCGGGGCTACACGCTCCTGGGCGTGCCGAACCCCGGCCGGCCGCTGGTGCATGTCCATGCTTCGGCCGAGGAACTCGGCCGGGTGTTCCAGCCGGTCCTCGCCATCCAGTCGGGCATGCCGCAATTCGCGGCCGAGGCCCGGAGGATGCGGCCGGCCGACTTCAGCCGCCGCAAGGGCTGGAGCGAGAATTTGCGCGCCACCTACGTCGCCTGGTCGTCGCCCAAGGACTATGGCGGTAAGCTGGATCTGGGCCAGGTCATGCGCCAGCTCCGGGCGCGCCTGCCGGCCGATGCCATCGTGACCGTCGATGCCGGCAATTTCTCCGGCTGGCCGATGCGCTATTTGAGCTTTACCCAGCCGCGCACCTTCGCCGCCCCCACCAGCGGCGCCATGGGCTATGCGGTGCCGGCGGCGGTGTCGGCGGCCATCACTTTCCCGGATCGCATGGTGGTGGGCTTCGTCGGCGATGGCGGCTTCATGATGACCAGCCAGGAACTTGCGACCGCCGTCCATTATGGCGCCAAGCCGATCATGCTGGTGTTCAACAACGGCCAGTACGGCACCATCAAGGCGCACCAGGCACGCCATCATCCGGGCCGCTATATCGCGACCGACCTGACCAACCCCGACTTCGCCGCCCTCGCCAAGGCCTATGGCGGCCATGGCGAGACGGTCGAGCGGACCGAGGACTTCATGCCCGCCTTCGAGCGCGCCCTGAAATCGGCCAAGGCGGCGGTGATCGAGCTCCGCATGGACCCGGACGTGATCAGCACCTCGACCACCCTCTCCCAGATGGAGGCGGCCGCGCGCCGGGCGAACGCAGGTTAATCGGCGCCCGCCTTGGCGAGCAGCAGGTCCAAGAGCGCGATCATCTCGACGATCTCCACCGCGGTGACGTTAAGCGCCGGCATGAAGCGGAGCGCATCCGGCCGGGGCGCGTTGAGGAGCACGCCCGCCTGGAGTGCCGCCGCCACGATCTTGGGGCCGATCGGGCGGCCGAGGTCCAAGGCCAACAGCAGGCCACGGCCACGCACGCCGGCGAGCCCATGGCGATCCGAAAGCTTGGCAAGCTCCGCCGTGAGGAACTCACCAGTCGCCGTGACCGCCGCGAGGAATTCCGGCCGCGCGACCTCGCCCAGAACGGCGAGGCCGGCGGCGCACATCAGCGGGTTGCCGTTGAACGTGCCGCCCTGATCGCCATGCTCGAAGCAGCTCGCCCTGCCGCTGGCGAGCACGGCCGCGAGCGGCGCGCCGCCGCCCAATCCTTTGCCGAGCGTCATGATGTCGGCCGCGATGCCGGCATTTTGGAAGTCGAACAATTTACCGGTTCAACCGATGCCGGTCTGAATCTCGTCGAGAATGAGCAGCAGGCCGCGCTCGGCCGTCAGCCGTCTCAGGTCACGGATGAACTCGATGGTCGCCGGCAGCACACCGGCCTCGCCCTGAATGGGCTCCAGCATGACCGCCACGGTCTTTGGCCCGATGCGGCGCTCAACCGACGCCAGATCGTTGAGTTGGGCTTTCGGAAAGCCCGGCACCTTCGGCTCGAATAGCGCCTCGAACGCCTTCTTGCCCGAGGCCGACATGGTGGCCAGCGTCCGGCCATGAAACGCGCCCTCGAACGTGATGATCTTGTAGGCGCCGTCCCGGTAGCGGAGCCCGTATTTGCGCGCGAGCTTGATGGCGCCCTCATTCGCCTCGGCCCCGGAATTGGTGAAAAACACCTGGTCGAAGCCGCTCAATCGGGTCAGCACATCGGCCAGGCGAATACTCGGCTCGTTGTAGAAGGCCGGGCTCGGCGTGATCAGGGTTCGCGCCTGAAGGGCAATGGCATCGGCCAGGATCGGCGGCGAGTGGCCGAGGCAGTTGACCGCCCAGCCCTGGACCAAATCGAGATAGCGTTTGCCCATATGATCCCAGAGCCAAGAGCCCTCGCCCCGGACGAAGACGTTGGGCGGCCGCTCGGTGATGTCCATCAGGGCATGCAAAGGATAAGCGTTCGAGTTCATGGAATAGCTCCCGCAATTCGGGCTCGGCCTGGTTGGACGTCGTTGGAAGGCTGGTTGGACGTCGTTGGAAGGCTGGTTGGACGTCGTTGGAAGGGTTGAGCCCAGGCACAAAAAAAGCCGCGCTAGGGGCGCGGCTCGCGGATCGACGCCAAAAACGTCATCGCGCTCGCGCCAGGGCGGCGGGCGAACGGCGGCGTCGGTTGCGGTTGGCGAGGTTCAACATGGGGGGACTATTGGCGGATTGCGCGCCTGCCTGTCAAGGGAAATCCGCGCCGGGCTGGCGATCGCCCGGCGCGTTGTCGCGATTCCGTCGGGTCAGGCGCGGCCCGCCTTCTCGCCCGAGGCGATGACGGTCTTCTGCCGGCCAAGACCGTCGATGCCGACCTCCACGATGTCGCCGGGCTCCAGGAACCGCGGCGGCTTCATGCCGCTGCCGACACCTTGCGGCGTGCCGGTCATGATCACGTCACCGGGTTCGAGCGTCATATATTTGCTCACGTCGGCGATCAGCTGCTTGACGTTGAAGACCATGTCGCCCGTGCTGTTGTCCTGCATGCGCTTGCCATTGACATCCGTCCAGACATGCAGCGCCTGGGGGTTCTTGACCTCGTCGGTGGTAACCAGCCAGGGACCGATGGGTGCGAAGGTGTCGCACGCCTTGCCCTTGGTCCACTGACCGCCGCCACCGGTCATCTGATAGCGCCGCTCCGACACGTCGTTGCAGACGCAATAGCCGGCGACATGGCCGAGCGCCTTGCTCTCGTCGATATAGCGGCCCCTGCGACCGATGACGACGCCGAGTTCGACTTCCCAGTCGAGGCGCGTGGCGCCACGCGGATTGACCACCTTGTCATAGGGACCGTTGATCGCCGAAGTCGGCTTGAGGAAGACGATCGGCTGTTCGGGGATCGGGTTCCCGGTTTCGCGCGCATGTTCGCGGTAATTGAGGCCGATGCAAATAACCTTGCCGATGCCGGCGACGGGCACGCCGAGGCGAGGCCGGCCCGGCACCGGGCGCAGCCGCTCCACCTTCGTCTGCTTGATCTTGCGCAGGCCGGCGGGCGAGAGCGCCTCGGCGCCGATATCCTTCACGACGCGCGAAAGATCGCGCAGCACGCCGTCCTTGTCGATGAGGCCCGGCTTCTCGGCCCCGGCCTTGCCATAGCGAACCAATTTCATGTCATCCCCCCTCGTATGCGCGGCCCGCCCGCCGCCTGATGTTTCAGTCGGCGGCTGCCTGGCTTGTCGCCTTGTAGACGCCGACCGCCCGCTTGGCGATCAGCTCCTGAATCCGTGCTTCGCCATAGCCCGCCGCCCGCAGGATTTCGACCGTCTGCTGACCCGTGTGCGGGCACTCGGCAAGCGGGTCGCCGGCCGCGATCGGCGCCAGACCCGGAATATTGGTCATGGGTACGCGGCCCAAATCCTGATGATCGACCCAGGCGACGCCGGCCACGGCCTTGACATGCGCGTCGGCCAGATAGTCGTCATAGGTGCCGACCGGGGCGTTCATCACCTCCGCCTCGGTCAGCGCCTTGGCCCACTCGGCCGTGGTCCGCTTGGCGAACTCGGCGCGGATGACCGGCATCAGCTCCTTCTCGCGCTCGATCCGCTTGTCGCGCGTGTCGTAACGCGGGTCCCGGGCAAGATCGTCACGGCCGAGAACCTTGCAGAGCCCCGTATAGTGGTGCTCGCGCATCGCCGTGATGTTGATGTAGCCGTCCTTGGTCTTCATGGTGCCGACCGGGACGTAGAGCACCTGGGGCGCCCCCTTTTCCAGATAATGCTCCATGATCTTGGCGGCCTGAAAGGCGGCGGCCGCCTGCATCAGGCTCGCGTCGATGTAACAGCCCTTGGCGAACCGGAACTGGCGCATAATCGCCGTCGAGAGCGCCTGGAAGGCATAGAGGCCGGTCATGACGTCGATGGCGATCATGCCGATTCGCTGGGGGGTGCCATCGCCGTCGCGGTTGATCGACATCCAGCCCGAAAACGCCTGAATCACCGAATCCGTCACCGGCAGCTTGCTGCGCGGGCCGGCCTGGCCGAAGCCCGTGACCGAGAGATAGACGACCTTGGGATTGGTCTTGCGCACGTCCTCGTAGCCGAGCCCGAAACGAGCCATGACGCCGGGCCGGAAGCTTTCCACCACCACGTCGGCCTCGCCCGCGAGCTTCTGGGCCACGGCCAGGCCCTCGGGGTTCTTGAGATCGAGGGCGATGCTGCGCTTGCCCCGATTGAAGCTGATGGCATGGGCGCAAAGGTCGCCATACATCTTGCCGAGCGAGCGACCCCAGTCGCCTTCGAGCGGCTCGATCTTGGTTACGTCGGCGCCATGCTGGGCCGACAACATGGTCGCGTGCGGCCCCGCCACCCCTTGAGTCGCATCGAATATCTTGAGACCCGAAAAAGCCAAGTCGCCGGTCATCTGCCCTTCCTCCTCGCCTTTTTTCGAACGGGCGCGGTTATATATGCAGCTCTACATCCCGGACTTAGCCATAGCGGCTCCGGCCAAGTCAACTTCCGGCAGCGGCTTGATCCGGGCCGCGCCGGCCGCTATGTCAGAGCCTCGCCTAGCGCGGGCTCGGGGCGCGGGCTCGGGGGAGGTATACAGCCGTGATGCGTTTCCTCGCCGGCCGGCTGGCGCAGAGCTTGATCGTGCTGTCCGTCATGTCGTTCGCGATCTACGGCCTGATCGGGTTGATGCCGGGCGATCCCATCGACCTGATGATCAGCGCCAACCCGGAGCTCACACCCGAGGATGCCAAGCGCCTGAAGGCCCTGCACGGCCTCGACCGGCCGTTCCTCGCCCGCTATGGCGCCTGGCTCCAGGCGGCACTCGGCGGCGATTTCGGCTTTTCGCGCCTGTTCGGCAAGCCGGTCGGCCAGATCCTGTGGCCGCGCCTCGCCAACACGGTGGCACTGATGGGTGCCGCCTTCCTCTTGTCGGTGGCCATCGCGGTTCCGGCCGGCATCCTCGCCGCCCTCAACCCGCGCGGCCGGATCGACTATCTCGTCAATCTCCTCTGCTTCGCCGGCATCTCCATGCCGCCCTTCTGGCTGGCCCTGCTGCTCATCATGCTGTTCGCCGTCCAACTTGGCATCCTGCCGGCGAGTGCCCTCCCAACGGCAAGCGATCCCGGGCTCTTGGAACGGCTCCGCCACATAGCACTGCCGGTCCTCACCTTGGCGCTCCTGGGCGTCGGCGGCACCGCCCGCTATGTGCGAGCCGCACTCGGCGAAACCTTGCGTCAGGACTTCATTCGCACAGCCCGGGCCAAGGGGGTCGGTCCGGCTCGCCTGGTGCGCGCCCACGCCCTCCCCAATGCCATGTTGCCGGTGATCACCATCCTGGCGCTCGACGTGGGGGCACTGTTTTCCGGCGCCCTCATCACCGAGACCATGTTCGCCTATCCCGGCATGGGCAAGCTCATCTATGACGCCATCATGGGCAGCGACTTCAACCTGGCCTTGGCCGGCCTCCTGTTCGCGACCATGGTGACGCTCGCCAGTAATTTCGCGGCCGACGCCGCCTATGCCGGCCTCGACCCCAGGATCACCTTCGCGGGCGCCGTCGACCGGCGGACCGACCGCCGATGAGCCCGCGCGCCCTCGCCTGGCGGCGCTTTCGCGCCCATCGCCTGGCGGCGGCGAGCGGGCTCCTGCTGATGGGCCTGGCACTCGCGGCCCTTCTGGCGCCGCTGGCCGATCGTGCCCTCGGCGTCGATCCGGTGGCGGTCGACCTCATGGCGCGATTCGAGCCCGCTTCGGCCAGCCACCCCCTTGGCACCGACGAACTCGGCCGCGACGTCCTCGCCCGGCTGATGCATGGCGGGCGGATTTCCTTGTTCGTCGGCCTCGCGGCCGCCCTCGTCGCCGCACTCGTCGGCACGGCCGTCGGGCTCTTGGCGGGTTTCTACGGCGGCCGCTTGGATGCTCTGCTCATGCGCTTGACCGACGGCGTGATTGCCCTGCCCCTGCTACCACTCTTGATCGTCTTGGCGGCCGTCGACCCCGTAAAGGCCGGTGTTCCCCAGGCAATCGCTCAATCCGAGCTGATGAGCCTCTGGCGCATTGTCGCCATCGTCGGCCTGGTCGGCTGGACCACCGTGGCGCGTTTGGTTCGCAGTGCCACCATGGCCACGCGCGAGCGCGAATTCGTGCGCGCCGCCGTGGCGCTTGGCGCCGGCCCGGCGCGGATCATGCTGCGGCATATTCTGCCCAATGTAGCCTCGCCGCTCGTTGTTGCCACGACCCTTTCGGTCGGCCACACCATCCTGTTCGAATCCGTGCTGAGCTTTCTCGGCCTCGGCATCCAACCGCCCATCCCGAGTTGGGGCAACATGCTGACCAACGCCCAGGAATTGATCTGGCAAGCGCCGGCGCTCGCCTTCTATCCGGGTCTGATGATCTTCCTGACCGTGATCGCCTGCAATTTCCTGGGCGACGGCCTGCAAGACGCGATCGACCCCCGCGCTCTCACAACCAAGTGACCGGTGACGATCACCCCCGCCACGCTTTCACTTCCCGTGGCGGCCCGAATGACGGCATACTTTGGCCCAGAATGACCACAACCGCTCGCCCGGCGAGCGGCCCGGGGGGGGGCGGGATGAATTACGAGGACGTCTTTCGGGGAGCGCTCGCGGACCTCCGCGCGGAGGGTCGCTACCGGGTGTTCGCCGACCTTGCGCGGCAGGCGGGCGCCTTTCCCAAGGCCATGTATCGAGGGGCGGCCTGAACCGGCGGGGTGGTCGTGTGGTGCAGCAACGACTATCTCGGCATGAGCCAGAACCCGGCGGTAATCGAGGCGATGGTTGCGGCGGTTCGCGAGTGCGGCGCGGGAGCCGGTGGCACCCGCAACATCTCGGGCACCAACCACTATCATGTGCTGCTGGAGCGTGAGCTGGCCGATCTGCACGCCAAGGAGGCCGCCCTCCTCTTCACGTCGGGCTATGTCGCCAACCAGACCACTCTCGCGACACTCGGCAACCTGCTGCCGGGCTGCGTCATCTTCTCCGACGCGTTGAACCATGCCTCGATGATCGAGGGCATCCGCAACAGCCGGGCGGAGCGGCGCATTTTCAAGCATAACGACCTGGCCGACCTGGAAGCGAAGTTGGCGGCGGCCGATCCCGCGACAGCGAAGATCGTGGCCTTCGAATCCGTCTATTCCATGGACGGCGACGTGGCACCCATTAGCCAGATCTGCGACCTGGCCGCGCGCCATGGCGCCATGACCTATCTCGATGAGGTGCATGCGGTCGGCATGTATGGCGAGCGTGGCGGCGGCATTGCCGAGCGCGATGGCGTCATGGACCGGGTCGGCGTCATCGAGGGTACGCTCGCCAAGGGCTTCGGCGTGGTTGGCGGCTACATCGCCGGCTCCGCCGGTCTGATCGACACGGTGCGGAGCTTCGCCCCCGGCTTCATGTTCACGACATCCCTGCCGCCCGCCATCGCGGCCGGCGCACTGGCGAGCGTGCGTCACCTCAAGGTGAGCCGCGCCGAGCGCGAGCGCCATCAGGAGCGCGCCCAGCGCCTCAAGCGCCTGATTGCCCGCGCCGGTCTGCCGATGCTGGCCTCGGAAAGCCACATCGTGCCCCTTATGGTGGGCGATGCCGAACTCTGCAAACGCGCGAGCGACGAACTCCTCGACCGGCATCGCATCTATATCCAGCCGATCAACTACCCGACCGTACCGCGCGGCACCGAGCGCCTGCGAATTACTCCCACCCCCGCCCATACCGACGCCATGATGGACAGCCTCGTCGAGGCGCTTCTCGACGTCTGGGCGCGGCTAGGGCTCAGGCGCGTCCAGGTCGCGGCGTAAGTCCTACGGGCCACCCGCGAGAGGTGTGACCGAAGCCACCCGAAACGGGCGAGTCATCCCGTCATGCTCGGTGATCGAGACATATTCGCGGGCCGCGAAGACATGTTTGTCGAGGCGGAAGATCGGCTCGTCGTCATCCTCGCCGGGCCGGTAGGAGAAGGCCCAGGTCCGCCGGCGGCGCCGTTCAATGGGACATCAGCAGCGGCACCGTCGCGTTTGACAGCACATGCCGCGTGACCCCGCCCAGGATCATCTGGCGCAGCCGGCTCTGGGTATAGGCGCCCATGACGATCATGTCGGCGCCCCGGCTCGCCGCTTCGGCGAGCACGATTTCGCCGACCGGCCGGTCAGGGTCGCCAATCGTCTTCACGTCCACCCGCACGCCATGCCACGACAGGCGGTGGGCGACACCCTCGACCGACAGCATCCCCTCGCCCCAGGCCGTGGCCGACAGGATCGACACCTTCTTCGCCTGGATGAGGAACGGGATGGCCGACGAGACGGCGCCGGTCGCCTCGAGGCTGCCGTTCCAGGCGATCATGATGTTCTGGCCGAAATCGGCGACCGGCTCCGGCGGCGCCACCAGCAGCGGCTGGCCCGTCTCGAACAAAGCGGCCTCGAAGACGGTGGTCGTCGGCACCTCAGCCTCCTTGAGCGGGCGGTTGACGACGATCAAGTCTGTCAACCGGCCATAGCGGACGACCGCCTCGTCGTCGCGCCCCGCATCCTCGATCCAGCTCGCGGTCACGCCCGCGCCCGTTTGCGGCACCGTCGTGAGGCGCACGCCGCGTGCCGTGATGTATTCGTTGAACAGGCCATGGACCGCCGCGGCCCGCTCGCCCGCCTCGCGGTCGGCCGCGCCCATGACCTCCTCGATCAAGGCGCCCGACATCCCTTCACCGACATAGGGGATCATGTTGCGCGGATCGGGGCGGACATGCAGGACATCCAGATGGGCCTGGAATTTGGCCGCCGCCGCGAACGCCAATTCGAGCGGCGAACGGCTGATGGTTCCGCTGCTGACCGGGACGAGAATGGTCTTGATCGTCACGTCGCACCTCCCGCTGAGTGATTTGGCTAGCACGGGGCCCCAGGCCGCCGTTTGATTTGTCGCAATTTCGGCTTGGAAATCCGCGTCACATTATCACGATCTGCGTAACCCCTGAACGTCGGGACTGTCCGGCTCGGGTTCTTCGTGAATGAGCACCTGGGCGTCGGGATAGATCGCCAGGATCTCGTCCTTGACCTCGTGCGAGATGCGATGCGCCACGGTCAGCGGCAGGTGACCGTCGAGGCGCAGATGCAATTCGACAAATCGATCGGGGCCGGCCTGGCGTGTCCTGAGGCGGTGCAGGCTGCGAACCTCGCCATGGGCGAGCGCCAGCGCTTCGATGCGCGCCCGATCCCGGGCCGGCAGCTCGCGGTCCATCAGCATGTCGAGCGCCAGTCGGCCGATGGCCCAGGCGCCATACAAGATGTAGCCGGCGATCGCCAAGCCCAGGAGCGGGTCCGCCAAATACCAACCGAGTTCCGAGGTCAGCAGCAGCGCCGCCAAAACCGTCAAATTGAGGAGCACGTCGCTCTGGTAATGGAGTGAATCCGCCCGGATGATCGTCGATCCGGTCCGCCGGATCACCCAACGCTGCAACCAGACCAGCCCGACGCTGGCGATGAGCGTCACCAGGATCGCCACGATGGCAATGGGCGCGGCCGCGACCGGGCGCGGCTCGACCAGGCTCCGGATCGCTTCCATGATCACGATCGCGCCGGTGCCGATGACGGCGCCGGCCTGGAAGAGCGCCGCCAAGGCCTCGACCTTACCATGGCCGAAACGATGTTCCTCGTCGGCCGGCTTCAAGGCGTGGCGTACCGCCATCAAGTTGACCAGCGAGGCCATCGCGTCGACAACCGAATCGCCCAACGACGACAGCAAGGCGACGGAGCCGCTGGCCAGCCAACCGACACCTTTCAAGACGATGAGCGAGATCGCGACGGTGACGGCCGCCATGGCGGCCAGCCGCATGAGGCGGCCCTTTTCGGCCGCCGATAGCGCTCGGGTTGGCGTGGGGGGCGCCATGATTCAGGGAAAGAGAATCTCGTGCCGCCAGCCGTCACCCGATCGGTTGTAGAGCACCCGCTCATGCAGGCGGAAGGTGCCGTCGCGCCAGAACTCGATCCGGTTCGCACGCACGCGAAAGCCCGACCAGAACGGCGGCCGTGGGATCTTGGCGACGACATAGCGCGCCGTGACTTCGGCGATGCGCCGGACGAGTTCGCCGCGCCCGGCCATGGGTTCCGATTGCCGCGACGCCCATGCGCCGAGCTGGCTGCCACGCGATCGGGACGCGAAATAGGCCTCGGCCTCCGCGTCCGTCACCGGTTCGACCGCGCCCTCGACCCGCACTTGTCGAGCGAGCGATTTCCAATGGAAGCAGAGCGCCGCTTTGGGGCAACCGGCGAGCTGGCGGCCCTTGCGGCTGCCGAGGTTGGAGTAGAAGACGAAGCCCTGGTCATCCGCACCCTTGAGCAGAACCATCCGGATCGACGGCATCCCGTCTTCACCGACGGTTGCCAGCGCCACGGCGTTGGCGTCCGATCGCTCCGAGCCCTCCGCCTCGCGGAGCCAATTGCCAAACAGGGCCACCGGGTCCGCCACGATCATGTCGTCCATCGCTCGCTCCTCCGAAAAAATGACCGAAACTTAACGTGCCTGCCGGCCCCAACTATGGCAAATACCCATCGCGGTGCCATATATTATGCTGTGGCCGGCCGTTTGCGGCCGGCGCGCTGGTGAGGATCAAGCCATGAAGAAGGTAGCTATCGGAATGGTTGCGGCGATGGCGCTCTTAGCCGCCGGATGCGAGCAAAATGCTGGCGGGAAGCAGGTCGGCGGCACGCTCATCGGGGCTGGAACGGGGGCCTTTATCGGCTCCAGGATCGGTGGCGGCAGCAGCCGGCTCGCGGCGACGGCAATCGGCGGCTTGCTCGGCGCGGTGATCGGCAGCGAAATTGGCAAGTCCCTCGACCGAGCGGACCAACTGCACGCCGAGCGCGCGTATGGTCAGGCATTCGAGACCTATCCCACAGGCCAAGCGTCTGGCTGGCGCAATCCGGATTCGGGCAATTACGGCAGCGTGACGCCGATGCGCAACTATCAGCGCCAGGACGGCACGCCTTGCCGGGAATTCCAGCAGACCATCACCGTCGGCGGCCGGACCGAGCAGGGTTATGGCACCGCCTGCCGTCAATCGGACGGATCCTGGAGGGTCGTCAGCGGCTGATCGCGAGTCCCGGGAAAATGCCGGATCCGTACCGCGTCCTCGGGCTGGCGGAAGGGGCGAGCGACGCGGAGATCAAGGGTGCGTTCCGCCGTCTCGCCAAACGCTTCCACCCCGATCTCAACCGCGGCGATCCGGCGATCGGCGAACGATTTCGCGAACTGTCGCTCGCCTATGACCAGTTGCTGGCGGCAGCGGCGCGGAGGCAGCGGCGCGACCGAGCGGAGGCCCCGCGCCGGAACCCGGCTCCCCCGCTTTGGCCCGATCCCGAATTTGACAAAACCTTGCGGTACAGCCGGAATGGATCGCGCGGTCAAGACGAGCCACAATCGGTTCCGGCCTGGGCGACCGAGTGGGGCATGGGGCAGGCCCGCTCGGAGAATGCGCCGGACGCCGGCGGGGGCACCATGTTCGCCAGCCTCAGGGTCAGTTTCATCGAGGCGGCCACCGGCGCCGTCAAGTCCCTCACCTTGCCGGATGGCCGGACCATCGAACTGGTGGTTCCGCCTGGCACGGTCAACGGCCAGACCCTGATGGTCGGCGCGCGGGGTGGCGGTGACCCGGCATCCAGTACCATTCTGGAAATCCAAGTGGACCCCCACCCCGAGTTCCGGCGCGAGGGCATGGACATCCACCTGGACCTGCCCATCAGCCTGCCCGAGGCGGTCCTGGGTGGCACGGTCCGGGTGCCGACCGTTCATGGCGCCATCGCGATAGCCATTCCGGCGGGCGCCAACAGCGGCACCGTGCTCCGTCTCGCGGGCCGGGGTGTGCGCGACCAAGCGAGCGGCCGCCAGGGCGACCAGCTCCTCCGTCTCACCATCATGCTGCCCGAGCGGTTGGATCCGAACTTGGCGCGGTTCCTGGAGACTTGGGCACGCCACAATAGCTACGATCCCCGCAACCGGCCGGGACCGACAGGGCGTTGAGGCTGGGTGGCGATGGTGTAGGATGCCGGCCTCCCGACAGGACGGAAAGCGAGGATAGGGGATGACTGATCGGGCCGGGCTGATGGCCGGCAAGCGTGGTCTCGTCATGGGGATTGCGAACGAGCGTTCGCTGGCATGGGGGATCGCGCAGGCCATCGCGGCCGAGGGCGGCGAACTGGCCGTGACCTTCCAGGGGCCAGCCCTCGAGAAGCGGGTCCGACCGCTCGGCGAGACGCTTGGGGCATCCCTCATCCTGCCCGCCGACGTCGGCGACGCGGCGAGCCTGGACGCGCTGTTCGAGGAGATCGCCCGGTCCTGGCGGCGCCTCGATTTCATGGTCCACGCCATCGCCTTTTCCGATAAGGACCAGCTCAAGGGGCGATATGCGGATACCACCCGCGACAACTTCCTGAATAGCCTGGATATATCCTGCTATTCGTTCACCGAGCTGTGCCGGCGTTCGGCCGCGCTGATGCCGGCGGGCGGCAGCCTGCTGACGCTCACTTATCTCGGCGCCGAGCGGGTCGTGCCCCATTACAACGTCATGGGCGTCGCCAAGGCGGCGCTCGAAGCCAGCGTGCGTTATCTCGCCGTCGATTTCGGCCCCGACAACATCCGCGTCAACGCCATCTCGGCCGGCCCCGTTCGCACGCTCGCGGCGTCCGGCATCGGCGACTTTCGCTACATCCTACGCTGGAACGAGTTGAACTCGCCGATGCAGCGCAATATCACCATCGACGAAGTGGGTGGCGCCGGCCTTTATCTGTTGAGCGACCTGGCGCGCGGCGTCACCGGCGAGGTGCATCATGTCGATTGCGGCTATCATGTGGTGGGCATGATGAACCCGAACCGGGCGACCGAGACCAGCGAGCTGCTCGCCACCTTCAAGAACGACAAGGCGTGACATGGCCGGGAACAGCTTCGGCGGGCTGTTTCGCTTGACCACCTGGGGCGAGAGCCACGGCCCCGCCATCGGCTGCGTGGTCGACGGCTGCCCGCCGCGCATCCCGCTCTCCGCCAGCGACATCCAGCATTGGCTCGACCGGCGCCGGCCGGGACAATCGCGCTTCACGACCCAGCGCAACGAGCCGGACACGGTCGAGATTCTCTCGGGCGTGTTCGAGGGAGAGACGACCGGAACGCCGATCGGGCTTGCGATCCAAAATGTGGACCAGCGGTCGAAGGATTATGGCGACATCAAGGACCAGTTCCGCCCGGGTCATGCCGACTACACCTATTGGGTCAAATATGGCATCCGCGACTATCGCGGCGGCGGCCGCGCCTCGGCCCGCGAGACCGCCATGCGGGTCGCGGCCGGCGCCATCGCCCGCAAGGTTCTGGAGGCGCTGATCGGCCCCGCCGTCACAATCCGGGGCGCCCTCGTCCAGTTGGGACCCCATGCCATCGACCGCAGCCGGTGGGACTGGGCGGCGGTCGAGGAAAACCCCTTCAATTGCCCCGACCGCCAGGCGGTCCAGGCCTGGGCAACCTATCTCGACGGCGTGCGCAAGCAGGGCTCGAGCGCCGGCGCCCTGATCGAGGTGGTGGCAAGCGGCATTCCCGCGGGCCTGGGCGAGCCGATCTACGACAAGCTCGATGGCGACATCGCCCGCGCACTCATGACCATCAACGCCGTCAAGGGGGTGGAGATCGGCGACGGCTTTGCCGCCGCGTCCATCCCCGGCGACATCGCCCATGACGAGATGCGCATGGCGGGCGACCAGGTCCGGTTCCTCTCCAACCATGCGGGCGGCATCCTGGGCGGCATTTCCTCGGGCCAGGACATCGTCGCGCGCTTCGTCGTGAAGGCGACCAGTTCGCTCCCCAACCCGCGCCGAAGCGTCAACCAGCGGGGCGAAGAGGTCGACATCCGCACGACCGGCCGGCACGATCCCTGTGTCGGCATTCGCGCGGTGCCGGTGGGCGAGGCCATGCTGGCCATCGTCCTCGCCGATCATTTGCTGCGCCAACGCGCCCAGTGCGGGCTTTCATAGGCCGAGCAAGTCGAGGAGGCAGGCCATGAGCGGAGCGGCATTCAAGGCGGCGCGCGATTTCCTGTTCGCCCACGGCCATGACTACCCGACAGTGCATCGGGATTTCCGCTGGCCGGTGCTCGACAATTTCAATTGGGCGCTCGACTGGTTCGACGCCGAGCTGGCCACGGGCGCGGGCGCCAACCGGGAAGCCCTCGGCATCACGGGCGATGGCGCGGCAAGCCGCACATTTGCCGAGCTATCGGCAAGCTCGAACCAGCTTGCCAATGGGCTGCGGGCCTTGGGCGTTAAGCGCGGCGAGCGCATCCTCTTGATGCTGGGAAATGTCGTGCCGCTCTGGGAGACGATGCTGGCGGCGATGAAGCTCGGCGCCGTCGTGATCCCGGCGACGACGCTGCTCACGGCATCCGACCTCAAGGACCGTTTCGAGCGCGGGCGCGTGCGCCATCTGATCGCCAATGCCGGCGACGCCGCCAAGTTCGATGGCCTCGATGCGACGGTCACGCGCATCGCCGTTGGCCCGGCACCAGCCGGCTGGGTTGCCTACGACTCCCTGCTCACGGCCTCACCCCGCTTCCAGCCCGACGGACCAACCCGGGCCGGCGATCCGATGCTGCTCTACTTCACCTCCGGCACGACCGCCAAGCCGAAGCTCGTCCTGCACAGCCACCAGTCCTATCCCGCCGGCCACCTGATCACCATGTATTGGCTGGGTGCGCGTCCCGGCGATCGGCATTTGAACATTTCCTCGCCGGGCTGGGCAAAGCATGCCTACTCGTGCTTTTTCGCGCCTTGGAACGCCGGTGCCACGGTCTGCATCGTGAACCAGCCGCGCTTCCACGCGGCCGCCATGCTGGACGCGATCGTCGCCAACAATGTGACGACCCTCTGCGCGCCGCCCACGGTCTGGCGCATGTTCATCCAGGAAGATCTGAAGGCGTGGCAAACCTCGCTCCGTGAAGTCCTCTCGGCCGGCGAGCCGATCAACCCGGAAGTCATCGAGCAAGTCGAAAAACTGTGGGGCAAGACCATCCGCGAGGGCTATGGCCAGACCGAGACCACCATCCAGGTCGGCTGCTTCCCCGGTGAGAAGGTCAAGCCCGGCAGCATGGGACAAGAGGCACCGGGCTATCGCATCCAACTCCTGGACGCGGCGGACAAGGAGACAGCGGAAGGTGAACTCGGCATCCTCTTGGACCGGCCGCCCACCGGCTTGATGCAAGGCTACCAGCAGGACGATGGCAGCTTCGCGGCCCTCGGCCGGCACGCCTATCGCACCGGCGACGTGGCGATGCGGGACAGAGACGGCTATTTCACCTATGTCGGCCGGGCGGACGACGTGTTCAAGGCATCGGACTACCGCATCTCGCCCTTCGAGCTCGAAAGTGCCTTGATCGAGCATGCGGCGGTGGCGGAAGCCGCCGTCGTCCCGGCGCCCGATACGCTCCGCATGGCGGTGCCGAAGGCCTTTCTGGCGCTGGCCCCCGGTGCGGAGCCATCCCGGGAGACGGCCCTTGGCATTTTCCAGCATATCCGCCAGCGCCTGGCCCCCTTCAAGCGGGTGCGCCGGATCGAGTTTTACGAACTACCCAAGACCATTTCGGGCAAGATCCGCCGGGTGGAGTTGCGCCAGATCGAGGAAAAGCGGTTCGCCACGGGCCGGCGCGAGCCGGCCGAATTCAGGGAAGAGGATTTCCCGGAACTGACGTAGCGGCTCAGGCGCCAGCCGGCTCGGCGCGAAGCGGCCGATCGGCGATCGGCAAATGGACGACGACCGCGAAGATGCCGAGTCCGATCGCGATCAGCCAAATGGCATCGTAACTGCCAAACGTGTCGAAGGCGTAGCCGCCGAGCCAGGCGCCGAGGAAGCCGCCGATCTGGTGGCTCATGAAGACCACACCATTCAGCATGGAGAGATAGCGCAGGCCGAAAATCTGCGCCACGAGCCCAGTTGTCAGCGGCACCGTGCCGAGCCAGAGAAATCCCATGGCCGCGCCGAATAGAATGGCCGAGGTCTCGGTGACCGGCAGCAGCACGAAGAGGGCGATAACGCAGGAGCGAACGCCGTAGAGGAGGCTCAACACATATTTGCGGCGATAGTGGCCGCCAGCCGAGCCGAACACGATCGAACCCAAGATGTTGAAGAAGCCGATGAGCGAGAGCGCCCAGGCAGCCGCGCTCGATGGAAGCTGGCTATCGGTGAGGAAGGCCGGCAGATGGGTCCCGATGAACGAGACATGGAAACCGCAGACGAAATAGCCCACGGTCAAGAGCCAGAAGCCGGAATGGCGGCCGGCCTCGCGCATGGCCTGGCCGAGCGACTGGGCCTCGCCAGCCGCGCGCTCCCCCGTGGCATCACCCCGGATGCCAGCCGCAAACAGGATGACGGTTGCCACGATTGCCGCGAGTCCCACCAGCGCCAGGCGCCATTCGAAGGCATCCAACAGCCAGTGGGTCACCGGCATGAAGATGAACATGCCGAACGAGCCGAAGGCGCTGACGATCCCGAAGGCGAGGCTGCGCCGTTGGGGTGGCACGGCGCGGGCAACGGCACTCAGGATGACGACGAATGTGGTGGCACCGAAGGCAAGGCCGATCAGGACGCCGAACGCAAGATGCAGCTCGATGGCGCTGGTGGCGATCGATGCCCACAACAGGCCCCCGACATAAAGAACGGCGCCCGCCATGACCATGCGCGCCGCCCCATAGCGATCGGCAAAGGCACCCAATACCGGTTGCGCCACGCCCGACACGAGGACGAGAAGCGCCATGGCAAAGCCGAAGGCTTCGCGGCCGATATTCAGATCGAGGATGACCGGCCTGAGAAAGAGGCCGAAAGACTGCCTGGCGCCCGTCGCGATGGTGATGATCGTGGCGCCGCAAAAGAGCGCGATCCACATGGTCCGGTTCATCATTGACGGGATGCCGAAACGCCACTCCTTCGAACTCTCATCCAACCCCTACCCACGGCAAGCTCGGCTGGCGCACAATATCAGAAACCGCCCCGCACGGACACCCAGTTTGGCCCAATAACTCAGCGGCTGAACAGAGCCGCCAATTCCGCGTGCGGCGACCAGTGGAACTGGTCGACCGGCATGACTCGTGCCAGGCGATAGCCGGCGCCCACCAGATGGCGGGCGTCGCGGGCGAAACTCGCGGGGTTGCAGGAGACATAGACGATCGGCTGGGTTGCCTCGCCAAGCTGGCGGACTTGCGGCTCGGCGCCGCCGCGCGGTGGGTTCAGGAGGATCGCATCGGCGCCCAGGAACTCCGCCGCCGCCAAGGGCCGCCGCGCCAGATCGCGGCGCTCGACGCAGAGCCGGCCAGCGAGCGCGGCCGTGGGCGCGGCCTCCAGCAAGGCGGCGACCATGGCCGCATTGCCTTCGACGGCAAGAACACGCGCGCCCCGAGCGGCGAGCGGCAGCGAAAACGTGCCGCAACCGGCATAGAGCTCGACGATCCGCCTGGCATCCCTGAGCTCCTCCATGACGAAGCCCTGGAGAGCGGCTTCGCCGGCGAGGCTCGGTTGCAAGAAAGCGCCAGGCGGCAGGGCCACGGCGATGCCGGCGAAAGCGGCAACCAGCGGCCCGTGCCGGACGATCGGCTCGGGCGTTGCCCGCTCGCCCGACTGCCAGGAGAGGCGCCGGAGCCCGGCATCGCCGGCATAGGCCGCGAGGCGTTCCAGTTGGGCAAGGTCCGGCCGGCCATCGGCGACGATCAGCACATCGAGTGCCCCCGACAGATCGAGAACTTCCATGTCCGCCTTGGCACCCGGCGCCAACAGGTCGCTGGCGAGGGAGCCGAGCGACGGCAAGAGCGCCTGGAGTGGGGGGGTCAACAGGGGACAGGTCTCGATCCCGACGATCTGGCGGCTCTGGCGCCTATTGAAGCCGAGCACGGCGCCCAACGCCGTGCCGATGGCGGCAAAACGCGCCCGGCGGCGGGTTCCCGGACCCGTCACCACCATGGCGTCGATGCGAGCCGCCACCAGTCCCCGGCGGACGAGCGCGCGCACCACCCGACCCTGTTTCCAGGCCGCATAGGCGCTCCCCGCCATATGCTGCAAGGCGCAGCCGCCGCATTGGCCAAAATGCGGGCAAGGCGGCTCCGCCCGCTCGGGCGC
Source organism: Alphaproteobacteria bacterium (assembly GCA_009694185.1). GTDB lineage: Bacteria > Pseudomonadota > Alphaproteobacteria > SHVR01 > SHVR01 > SHVR01. Next base: position 30,991 of record SHVR01000029.1, read on the forward strand.
GTCGCCAAGGCGGGCCAGGATCGCGGCCTCCCTTCCCTGGCCTCGCGGCGCCCCCAGGCGCACCCTGAGACGCTCGCCCGGCAGGCTGTAGGGAATGTAGAGGCGGCGGCCGCCCGCCATCGCCAGGCCATCGCCGCCGTCGCCCAGGGCATCGACCGTGACCTCGATTTCCTCCCGCGTCGGCGCCCCGGCCCGTCTCATGGTCCGTTCCGGCGGGCGGCGATCAGGAATTCGCGGTTGCCGTCGGCGCCTTGGATCGGACTTTCAATGAGACCGGCCACTTGCCAGCCGGGCTGGGTCTCGATCCAGTGGCGAATACGCTCGCACACCTCGGCGTGCAGGGCGGGATCGCGCACGATGCCGCCCTTGCCGACGCGCGCCCGTCCCACCTCGAACTGCGGCTTGATCAAGGCGACCAGCCAGGTATGGGGCGCGGCCAGCGCCAGCGCCGCCGGCAGCGCCGTCTCGAGCCCGATGAAGCTCACATCGCACACCACAAGGTCGACCGGCTCGGGCACATGGCTTGGGTCGATCGAGCGGACATTGAGGCGCTCGAGCACCACGGCCCGGGGGTCCTGGCGGAGCCGCCAGGCAAGCTGGCCATGGCCCACATCGACCGCATAGACACGGGCCGCGCCCCGGGCAAGCAGGACGTCGGTGAAGCCGCCAGTCGAGGCGCCCACATCGAGAGCGACGAGGCCGGTCGGGTCGATGGCGAAATGGTCGAGGGCGTGGGCCAGTTTGACGCCGCCACGCGAGGCCCAGGGGTGGGCGGCGCCGCGCAGCTCGATGACCGTCCCGAGATCGACGCTCTGGCCCGGCTTGTCGAGGCGGCGCGTGCCGGCGAAGACGCGCCCGGCCATGATCAGGGCCTGGGCTTGGCTGCGCGACTCGGCAAGCCCTCGTTCAACGAGGAGTTGGTCCAGTCGCCGTCCGGCCATGGTTCGGACAAGCGCCCGCGATCAGGCGCGGGCCGGCGTCTCCAGTTGGGTCCGGCCGAGCGCCGCCAGCACGGTTGCCACTATCGCCTTGGCGTCGAGCCCGGCATTGGCATATTGCACTTCCGGCTTGTCATGGTCGTAGAAGATGTCGGGCATGACCAGGGGCCGGAGCTTGAGGCCGTTATCCAGGAGACCCGCCATCGCCAGATAGTGCATGACATGGCTGGCGAAGCCGCCGATCGAGCCTTCCTCGATGGTGATCAGCACCTCATGCTCGCGCGCCAGGCGGCGCACCAAATCGGTGTCGAGCGGCTTGGCGAAGCGGGCGTCGGCGACCGTGGTGGAGAGACCGCGCGCCGCCAGATGATCGGCGGCGATCAGACACTCTTGCAGTCTGGCGCCGAAGGAGAGCAGCGCCACCACATTGCCTTCCTTCAGCACCCGGCCCTTGCCAAGGGTGAGCGGCACGCCGCGTTCCGGCATGACGACGCCCACACCCTCGCCGCGCGGATAACGGAAAGCGCACGGGCCATCGTCGAGGGCGGCAGCGGTTGCCACCATATGCTTCAGTTCGGCCTCGTCGGCCGCCGCCATCAACACCATATCCGGTAGGCAGCCGAGATAGGCGATGTCGAAGGCACCGCAATGGGTGGCGCCGTCGGCGCCCACATAGCCCGCCCGATCGATGGCGAAGCGAACGGGCAGCTTCTGGATCGCAACATCGTGCACCACCTGGTCGTAGGCACGCTGCAGGAAGGTGGAATAAATGGCGGCAAAGGGCTTCAGGCCCTCGGTCGCCATGCCGGCGGCGAACGTGACCGCGTGCTGCTCGGCGATGCCGACATCGAAACAGCGATCCGGGAAGCGCTTGGCAAAGAGGTCCAGGCTGGTGCCGGACGGCATGGCGGCGGTGACGGCGACGATGCGCGAGTCGCGCTCGGCCTCCTGGATCAGGCTCTCACCGAACACCTTCTGGTAGGCGGGCGCCTTGGTCGCCGATTTCGCCTGGACCCCGGTCACCACGTCGAACTTGTTCACGCCATGATATTTGTCGGCCGACTGCTCGGCCGGGCTATAGCCCTTGCCCTTCTGGGTGACCGCGTGGATCAACACCGGCCCCCACTCCTTGCTGTCGCGCACATTGCGCAACACCGGCAGCAGATGGTCCAAATTATGGCCGTCCACGGGCCCCACATAATAGAAGCCCAGTTCCTCGAACAGGGTCCCCCCGGTCACCAGGCCACGGGCATATTCCTCGGCCCGGCGCGCCGCCTTTTCCATGGGCGCCGGCAACCGCTTGGCGAGCTCCGCTCCCAGATGGCGGAGCGAGCGATAGGATTTCGAGGAAATCAGCCGGGCGAGATAGGCGCTCATGGCGCCGACCGGTGGTGCTATCGACATGTCGTTGTCGTTGAGGATCACCACGAGCCGGGTCCGGCTCATGAAACCGGCATTGTTCATGGCCTCGTAGGACATGCCGGCGCTCATGGCGCCGTCACCGATCACGGCGATGACATTGTTGTCGCCGCCCACCAGATCGCGTGCCACCGCCATGCCGAGACCCGAGGAAATCGACGTCGAGCTGTGCGCCGCGCCGAACGGGTCGAATTCGCTCTCGGATCGCTTGGTGAAGCCCGACAGGCCGCCACCCTGGCGGAGGGTGCGAATACGATCGCGCCGGCCGGTCAGAATCTTGTGCGGGTAGGCCTGATGACCGACATCCCAGATCAAGCGGTCGCGGGGCGTGTTGAACACGTGATGTACGGCAACCGTCAACTCGACGACGCCCAGGCTCGCGCCCAGATGGCCACCGGTCATGGAAACGGCGTCGATCGTCTCCGCCCGCAACTCGTCGGCGAGCTGCTTCAGCTCGGCGTCCGTGAAGCCGCGGATGTCCGCCGGCAAATTCACGCGATCAAGCAACGGCGTCTTGCTGTTACTCAGCGACACCTGGGTCTCCTTCCGGGTCAGGCTCTGCGGTCCACGACGAAATGTGCTGCCGCGCGCAGAGGGTCGGCCATTTCTCGAAATAAATCAAGGTGCGACACGGCCTGGCGAGCCAGCATTTGGGCATGCTGGCGGGCTTCCTCCACACCCAGAAGCGAGACGACCGTCGCCTTGCCGGCGGCCGCGTCCTTGCCGACCCGCTTGCCGGTCTGGGCCTCGGAACCCTCGGCGTCCAAAAGATCGTCGGCGATCTGGAAGGCGAAACCGAGGTCGTGGGCATAGGCATAGAGGGCGGCGCGCGACGCCTCGTTGGCGTTCGCCAGAATGGCGCCGGCGCCGCAAGAAAAGCCGATCAGCGCCCCGGTCTTCAAGCGTTCGAGGCGGGCGATGCCACCCAGATCGAAGTCCCGGTGCGCGGCCAAGAGATCGAGCATCTGTCCGCCGACCATGCCGCGCCCGCCGGCGCCACGCGCCAGTTCGCCGACCAATTCAGCCCGAATGGTCGCGTTCGGATGGGTCGCCGGGTCGGCCAGGACCTCGAACGCCAGGGTCAACAAAGCATCGCCCGCCAAGATAGCGGTCGCCTCGTCGAACTGGATATGGGCGGTCGGCCGGCCGCGGCGCAGATCGTCGTCATCCATGGCCGGCAGGTCGTCATGCACCAGCGAATAGCTGTGGACCATCTCGATCGCCGCGGCAACCCGCAGCGCGTGTTGTGACGGCACATTGAAGAGTCGCGCGCTGTTCAACACCAGAAAAGGGCGCATGCGCTTGCCAGGGCCGAGGGCGGCATAGCGCATCACCTCGAACAGGCGGCCTTCGGGACCCTCGACCACCGGCAGCAACCGATCGAGTTCGCCATCCGCCGCCGCCGCCGCCGCCGCGAGCTCCGCCGCGAAATCCAATCTTTCCCCCGCCTTCATGCCCTGGCCTTATACTAGGTCTCGATGATCGAAACCGATCATCGAGACGCCCTCAAACGCCGGGATCGGGCCATCTTCGACCAGGCGCGCGAGCGCCTGGTGATGTGCCACGCTCAGCAACGGCGGCGGGCCGGGCGCCTTCTTATCGATCAGTCCGCGCGGCCCCTCGGCATTGAACCGCACCACCCAGTCCCGAACCACCTGAAGGCCAACGCCACCGACCGCGGCGGCTTC